>JAYQVM010000015.1:0-23916 GCA_038148435.1 Gammaproteobacteria bacterium
CCCCTGTTATGTTCTGCAAGAGGATCTGCAGGTCCGCGGCCTGCTCGACAGGCTTGGCACTGGCTTCATTCTGGTTGATTATGGTGGCTTCGTGAGGCTTTCACTGGATTACGCCAAAGTGCAAAGCTGGGGATAAGCATGGGCGAGAAACTGAGCTTGGCAGACAGAAAGATCGAGCTGGATCGGCACGGTTATCTGCGCTCACTGCAGGATTGGGATGAGCACGTAGCTGAAGTACTGGCCGTCGGCGAAGGAATTACTCTGCACGATGGACACTGGGAGTTGATTCGCCTGCTACGGCATTTTCATCAGCAAAGCGGCCTGAGCCCCTCCACCCGGGTGCTGGTGAAACTGATGTCACGTGAACTGGGAGCGGATAAAGGCACGAGCGCCTACCTGATGAGCCTGTTTCCTGATACGCCGCTGAAGCTGGCCTGTAAAGTTGCTGGATTACCGCGGCCTACAAACTGTCTCTAGTCCTTTATCATGATTGCACAACTGTTGAAGCAGCAACTGGGTACCGAAACTGAAACCCGGGTATGCCCCCCGCCGGAAAACAGCCAGCGCCTGGCAGCAGTGCTCATCCTGCTGGTGCCTGGTGTTGATGGGCCTGAATTAGTGTTTACCCAGCGTAGCAAGGCGCTGCCCAGTCATGCTGGTCAGATAAGCTTTCCAGGCGGATCGGTGGATGTGAGCGACCCAGATCCGATTTTTACCGCCTTGCGCGAATCTGAAGAGGAAATTGGCCTGATACGTGGCAATGTCGAGATCCTGGGGACGCTGGATTGGCATGACATGCCCAGCGGTTTTACGGTTCTACCCGTCGTTGCTCAGTTGGTCGAGGTACAGGATTTTGTTGCCGAGCCGGGTGAAGTTGTCGATATTTTTACTCTGCGTCTTGAACAAATGCTGGATACAGACTGTTTCAAGCAGGATTCATTAATTATAAATAACATTAAAATAAATTTTTATTATATTGATATAGAAGGATATTATATCTGGGGAGCTACCGCAGCAATGCTGCGGAAGTTGATCCTTTCCCTGGGAGATAAGGCTCGAGACCTGTTACAGGCTTAGATCCCGCTGACTGGCCTTCAGGAATTCCTGCTTCAGGTCTTCGTAGGTGAATACTGCCGGAAACTGCGGAAATTCATCAATCACATTTTTTGGCGCCATGAACAGGATGCCCTGGTCAGCTTCACTGAGCATGCTGGTATCATTATACGAGTCTCCAGCAGCTATAACACGGTAGTTGAGGCTGTGAAATGCCTTTACTGACTGGCGCTTGGGATCCTTCTGGCGTAGTAGATAGTCAACAACACGGCCCTTTTCATCGATTTGCAGGCGATGACAGAGCAAGGTTGGGAAGCCCAATTGCCGCATCAGAGGCTGAGCAAACTCATAAAAGGTATCTGACAGAATAATGATCTGAAAACGTTCGCGGAGCCAGGACACAAACTCTACGGCCCCATCCAGTGGACTCAAGGTACCAATCACCTCTTGAATTTCGTGATAACCCAGGCCGTGCTCATCCAGAATACGCAGCCGCTGCTTCATCAGCACATCATAATCAGGGATATCACGAGTGGTGGCTTTGAGCTCCTCAATGCCGGTTTTTTCTGCAAAATTGATCCAGATTTCAGGAATAAGAACCCCTTCCAGGTCCAGGCAGGCTAGTTCCAAGTGTATTCTCCTTGCGTATTGGTTAGAGCGGTGACAAAGGCTGTTATTCTCACTTGTTTCGGGCTTTAGATGCAACTCGCATCAACCGCATTTTGGGCGTCGAGGAATGCAGTGTCACTGTGTCCGTTTTTGTGCACAAGATATGGTGCTTGGTAAAAACCAATGCCACAAGATGCTGTGATCGCTTGTCAAAAAAGTAGTGTAACTTATTAATTTTTAAGGTTTTTTTCACTTGAAACATCTGCTGAAAGCGGTCTTAGGATGTGCAGCTAAGTTGTTGTTAATTTGACATTTTCATGTCAGTCATAAGGGATGTACAATAGGCGCCTTGCAATATGCCGCTTTCGGTATCGTTGGGGAATACGTGTTAAGTAAAGACAATCTCGCTCAGCTGGCCGACGATTATGTTGACAAGCACCCGAAGGAAATCCTGACTCTGGCTATTGAGTCATTGCCTGAGATAGCCATTTCTTTTTCTGGCGCCGAAGATGTTGTACTGATCGATATGGCGCTCAAAATTCGCCCGGATATTCCGGTATTTACCTTAGATACCGGGCGCCTGCATCCTGAGACCTATCGTTTTATTGAGGAAGTTCGCAAGCATTACCGGATTGATCTTGAGTTACTGTCACCAGATGCCGAGGTGCTCGAAGCCTATGTGAAGGCTAAGGGGCTCTATGACTTTTACCAGAGTGATCACCATGAGTGCTGCGGTATTCGCAAGATTGCTCCCCTCAAGCGCAAGCTGTCTACTTTGGCGTGTTGGATAACCGGTCAACGTAGAGACCAGAGCCCGAACACCCGTAATCAGCTTGCTGTCTTTGAACTAGACAATAGCTTTGCTAAAGAGCAGCCTCTTATAAAAGTAAACCCATTGGCAAACTGGGATTCTTCAAAGGTTTGGGAGTATATCAATATGTTTGATGTGCCATTCAACTCACTCCATGAGCGTGGCTATGTCAGTATTGGTTGTGAACCCTGCACCCGTCCAGTCAATCCTGGACAGCATGAGCGAGAAGGTCGCTGGTGGTGGGAAGAAGCCACCGCTAAAGAATGTGGCCTACATTCTAGCAATATCATCGCTAAACAGTAAAACTAACGCTGTGGAATTCCGATTCCCTCGAACAGGGCCTCTCGACTCTGGTTGTCGGGGCATTGGAGAGCTTCTGTAATTCGCTGCTTGTTAATATGGGGCGCAAAAGCCTCTATAAAATCGGTCATATAGCGTTTTAGGTAGTTGTCGGGTCGAAAACCGATACTGGTTGTGCTTTGTGCAAACAGATGGCTGGCATCCAGCGGCACCAGGTCTGTGTCACGTTCAGCTTCCCAGGCCATGGACGCAATGATGCCAATCCCCATTCCGGCCCGCACATAGGTTTTGATGACGTCGGCATCAGCTGCCGTAACCACCACATTGGGACTCAAACCAGCCTGTCTAAAGGCTTCATCCAGCTTAGAGCGTCCGGTAAAGCCAAAATTATAGGTAATTAGAGGATAGCGGTTAATCTGCTCCAGGCGTAGCCTGGTTTGTGGTATCAATGGGTGTCCTTTGGGAACCAGTATTGAGCGGTTCCAGTGAAAGCTGGGTAGCATAATCAAATTCTTAAAATGCTCCAGCGCTTCGGTGGCTATGGCAAAGTCCACCTCACCATCAGCGGCCATCTGTGAGATTTGCATGGGCGTTCCCTGATGCAAATGCAAGGATACCCGCGGGTAACTTTGCATGAACTGGCGGATAATCCGGGGTAACACATAACGAGACTGAGTGTGAGTGGTGGCGATGCTTAAACTGCCCTGCTCTTCATCCTGAGCTTCCTTGGCAATTTTGAGAATGCTCTCAGCACGATTTAGGATTTCTTCAGCCATCTTGATAATGCGCTGACCGGGTTCGCTGATGCTCTGTAAATGCTTGCCATGTCGCGTGAATAAGCGAAGGCCGAGCTCCTCTTCCAGCAGACGGATCTGTTTGCTAACACCGGGCTGCGAGGTGTGCAATTTCTCGGCTGCCTTGCTGATGTTTAGGCGGCATTGAGCGACTTCACGAATATAGCGTAATTGTTGTAATTTCATATCATCAAGTAAATTATTTATATAACTATAAATTATATAAATATAATAATATATTTCTTTTATTTATAACATAAGCTGAGTAAATTCCGAGTATGGAATTCCTCTTACTCATTATTTCAGGAGCCCTGGTTGGCTTTGCTATCGGACTCACTGGTGTTGGCGGGGGGTCCCTGATGACACCCATACTACTCTTTTTCAATTATCCAGTTGCAGTCGCGATTGGCACTGATTTGCTTTATGCGGCGATTACCAAGTGTAGTGGTATGTACTTTCACCACCGACATGGTCATGTGCAGTGGAGGACCGTGGCCCTACTGGCAGCGGGCAGTATTCCCATATCAATATTGATCAATCTGTTTATCATCGATGAAGAATTGAGCCAGGACCCTGATTTTGCCAGATTCCTGACGTCTTTTTTAGGGTTGATGCTGATCCTGACGGCACTGGTTATGATCTTTCATCGCTATATCCGGCTACGACAGAATACTGATACCCCCCTACTCTTGGGTTTCTTAGAACCATACCGCTCTATGCTGGTGCTTTTGGTGGGTATTATTTTGGGGATTTGCGTGACCTTTTCCTCGGTTGGCGCAGGTGCCTTTGGCGCGGCTATTCTATTCATGTTGTTTCCACGTCAGGAAACACGCCATATTGTTGGCACCGATATCGCACATGCGGTTCCCCTGACCGCCGTCGCGGGACTGGGCTATCTAATTAATGGTCTAGTCGATTATCAGCTTTTGCTGGCGCTTATACTGGGATCTTTACCGGGAATTTATCTGGGAACACGCCTGTCGGCTCACCTGCCGGAAAAATTTTTACGACCAATACTTATTACAGTGTTGCTGGGACTCGGACTGTTTTTCAGCCTTTAACAGGGACATTAGCTACACCGTGTGGAACATGCCCAGTTGCCACGTGTTCACGAGTAGATTCACAGTGGCCTTCCTGGTCATCAAAGAAGACATCGGCATTATAGGCGCGTAGAAAGGCACCCTTTTCGGCGCCTCCGAGGAAGAGGGATTCATCAATCTTAATATCCCAGGCACGCAGAGTTCGCACAACCCGTTCATGAGCAGGAGCTGAGCGTGCGGTGACCAGACAGGTTCTGATTGGACAGTTATCGACATCAAATTCACGCTGTAACTGCTGCAATGCTGCCAGGAATGGCTTGAAGGGTCCGCCGCTCAATGGCTCTTTGGCAGCCATTCGCTCACTGGCAGTAAAAGCTTCCAGACCCTGTGACTTATAAATCTGTTCCGCTTCATCAGAAAACAGCACGGCGTCGCCGTCAAAGGCAAAGCGCAATTTATAATCATCTTTGTTGGCGATACCTGAAGGCATAATGGTCGCGGCTGCAATGCCGTCTTCCAATGCCTGCCGAACATCGCCACCATCAGTTGATAAAAATAGATGGCTGTTAAAAGCGGATATATAGCGATAAGGGCTTGATCCACCACAGAAAGCGGCCTTGCTGATCGCTAGCTGATGATGTTCTATGGAGTTGAAAATTCTCAGACCGGTATCAGCTGTATTGCGCGAAAGCAGAATGATCTCAACCTGTTCATGCCCTAGCAGGGTGTTTATATGCAGTAGTTTTTTGACCAAGTTGAAGGCATCACCCGGTGCCAGCGCTTCATCTTCTCGTTCAATCTGGTATTGGCGGTAGGCCTCAACGCCCTGTGTTTCATAGACCGCATGGCTTTCGCTGAGATCAAAAAGTGCGCGCGATGAAATTGCAACGACGAGCTTTTCTCTTGCCTTTGGCATAGCTTAGTTTACCTTGGCTTCATCGTAACATACGCCAGTGCCGCCCAGTCCGCAGTAGCCATTGGGATTTTTTGCAAGATATTGCTGGTGGTAGTCTTCTGCGTAGTAGAAGGTAGTGGCTTGCTGAATTTCGGTACTAATCTCTCCATAGCCTTTTGCAGATAGCATACCCTGATAATGCGATCGGGAGGCTTTGGCACTTTCCAGTTGTATCTCGCCATAGCACAGTATCATGGAACGGTATTGTGTGCCCCGATCATTGCCCTGCCTCATTCCTTGTGTCGGATCATGAGACTCCCAGAATTCAGCAAGAAGAGTCTGGTAGCTGATCTTGTTTGGGTCAAAAACCAGCCAGACACTTTCAGTATGGCCAGTGCGGCCACTGCACACTTCTTCATAAGTGGGATTGGGAGTATAGCCGCCGGCATAGCCAACACCTGTTGTGTAGATGCCGGGCAAGGACCAGAAGTTTTTTTCAGCTCCCCAGAAACAACCCAGGGCAAACATAGCCTGCTGCAAGCCTCTGCTTTGAAAATATTCATCAGCGGGTTCTTTCTGTGGGGCATCCAGCACTGAATGACGTTCGGAGACAGACATCGACTCTTTTCTGCCCGCCAGGGCCTGCTCTGGACTAATCAATTTTTGTTTGTCAGAAAACATCAACATAAACGACTCCAAGATATTCAGCGGCAAAGCTGCAGATAGCACGCTACTACTTTTTCGATGCCCTGATCAATGCATTCAATGGTTAGAGCGTGGCCAATGGATACCTCCAAAATGCTCGGGATGTTCAGAAAGCGCCCGAGGTTCAGCAAATTCAGATCATGTCCCGCGTTGACGCCTAGGCCCAGTGCCTGAGCCCTCACCGCCGCCTGATGGTAGCAGGCAAGCATCTCGTCTTCTGCAGGACTGCCAAAGGCTTTTGCATAAGCTTCCGTATAAAGTTCGATACGGTCAGTACCGCTTTGCGCCGCCAGTTCGATCTGCTTGAGATCTGGATCGATAAACGTAGCAACACGTATACCGGACTGTTGCAACTCACTGATAATGGGCATCAGTAGATCTATCTGTTGGTTGAAATCCCAACCATGATCCGATGTTAATTGGTCTTCAGCATCAGGGACCAAGGTGCATTGACTGGGCTGGCATTGTTTCACCAGGGCCAGGAATTCTCTCGAAGGATAGCCTTCGATATTCAGCTCAATCGCCGGAAAATCGTTTAAGAGCTGGCTAAGGGCCAACGCGTCCTGTCGCTTAATATGCCGTTCATCTGGACGTGGATGAATGGTCAGCCCCTGCACGCCAAGTTCGATAAAACGCCTAGCATACTTGAGCAGATCAGGGAAATTATGTCCGCGAGAGTTTCTCAATAGAGCCAGTTTGTTCAGATTAACACTTAGTACTGTCATAACTAAAAATACCTATGATTCCGCCGATAATTTTAAAAGAAAGCACTCAGAAAAAACAGAAAACTAAAAGATGAATAAGAGCCAGCGTCATTATGATAGAAATGATACTACAGGCTTCCTTCATAATTATTGGTAATGATAGACTCGCAACTAAGTGCTGCCCAGTCCAGGTCATTTTTGCAGCTGCACATTTCCATATTATCCAGATGGAGTCTGGCGTGGATTTCAAAAAACTGACGACAACAAAATCTTATGTCTTCGGCTTTATTCTAGATGGTAGGGGTGGAGGTGTACCTCTTGAGCGCAGCAAAGATATTGAAACGCCGCTATGGTGCCATCTGGATTTTCTGGAGGATGATTGCCGTGAGAATCTCGTAGAACTATCAATTCCCGAGCACGCTATCGATAGTTTGACGCGGCTAGAATCGCGTCCCCGTACCATGTTGCATGAGGAAGGTATACTGACTATTCTGCGAGTGATCAACCTGAATCCTGGTGAAGCTCCTAATGACATGGTTTCTTTGCGGATATGGATTGAAGCAGATCGCGTGATCAGTCTCCGACAAAAAAAGGTTCTTTCTACACAGGATATCAGGGTTGATCTGGAGAATGAAAAAGGCCCAAAAAATACCAGCGAAATCATTACGGGCATTATCGAGCGTGTGTCTGACCGTATTGCCGACTATGTAGATAATGTTGAATCGAAAATTGAGGCGCTGGAAGATGCACTTGGCTCAGAAAGTCTGGTATCACTACGTACCAGCGTTGCTAAGTTGAAGCGTGAGACGGCCATGGTCCGTCGGTTTCTAGCGCCTCAGCGGGAGTCGCTTGAAAACCTCTACCGTCTTTCAGAAAAGCTACTGGTAAAGGAGGATCGATATTATGTTCAGGAATTGTCAGACCGGATTACCCGTTATGTGGAAGACTTGGAACTGGTGCGGGAAAAGGCCATGGTATTGCAGGAAGAGTTGATAAATATGATGGCACAACAGCAAAATGACCGTATGTATGTCTTATCTATTATTGCTGCCATTTTTTTACCGATATCATTTATTACAGGCCTTTTTGGGATGAACGTCGCAGGCCTACCAGGCATAAATGAGCCATCTGCATTTGTATATGTGGCGGGATTTATGACGGCTATGGTCGTCACTATTCTAGCGATATTTCGTTTAAAAAAATGGTTGTAAGCTAGCGAGTCAGTTTCAGTTCCCCATCCAGATGAATGTCTCGTTGCGGGAAGGGAATGGCAATGCCGTTTTCACCAAATAGCTCTTCCATTTTAAAACGCAGGTCAGAACAGATTACCCGCAAGTCTTTTTCTCCAGCGGTATTGATCCAGAAGTAAAGATCGAAAATCAATGCGTTATCCCCAAAATCTTCAAAAATAACGAGGGGTTCGGGATTTTTAAGTACCGATTCATGCTCAAGTGCAGCCTGGTGAATCAGCTTTGAAACTAGCTTCACCTGTGAGCCATAGGCTACCCCTACTCTGACCTGTCCTCTGACTAGATCATCGACAAGCGTCCAGTTGACAACCATATTTTCCAGTAGTTGGCTATTGGGAATTAGTAGATGTACGCCGTCGGTTCGTCGTATTCTGGTTGAACGGGTGTTAATGGTTTCAACCGTTCCTTTAACATCATTGATTTCTAAAAAATCGCCAATTCGAATTGGTTTTTCCCATATAAGTATCCAGCCAGAGATAAAATTATTGATAATGTTCTGTGCCCCGAAACCAAACCCTATGGCAACAGCTCCAGAAACAAAGGCAAAAGCGCCTAGAGGTACATTTAATATTGCCAGTGAAGTAAATATCAGCAGCAGTAGGGAAATGATGAAATAAAGGCGTTGAAACAGCAAAACCAGATCAGGATCTAGTTTTCGAGATTTGAGGCGATTAATAAAAAAATTACAGCTTTTTTTAATCAGAGCATAAGCAAGAAAAAAAAATATGGGCACCAAAAGGATTTGCCCTAAAGTGAATGACTGTTCGTTAAAGCTGAAAAGCGGATATGAGAAAATTTTGCTGATTTGTTCCATAGGATCTATCACTCAAAACAGCGATAAGCATAGGCTTTACAGGTATGTTCGGCAACCTTTATTTCTCAAGCGTATTAACTAAATAAATGCTTTGTGGAGTGCCTCTCTGCACTTCAAATTGCATCATTTCATCAATAATAAACATGTTCCTGGTCGTCTTAAAAAACTGTAGATAGCTTGTTAAGAAAGACTAATCTTAATTTTAAATGAAGTATTAAAGCTAAAGAATTTTTAACAAAACACCAGTCGGGCCATATCTAGCCCGACCGGAGATAAGAAAAAATTATTTGCAGCGTTTAGAGGATGGGCCTATTCTTCTATCACCGCCATTAGAACGTCCTCTAATCCCTGGTTGTAACTAGCCGCATGTACGCCCAGCATGGTGTCAAACTGCATACCACTCTCGGCTATGTAGGCTGCTATTTCACGGGCAAGTGGTGTCTGACCTTCATAGGGCAGTGTGTTGCCATTGCCATCATCCCGTACGGTAAAGTCTGCCTGTATGGCTAGGCTGTGCTCGGGCATATACAGAAAAAGCAATGAATCAGTATGTAGCCCTGGGATGTGATGTATTTCAAGGCGATTCATATCATCTTCTAATACTGTGACTTCACCCGCCGGAGCGACTTCAAACTGTGGGTTCAGTGGTTCTTCACCCAGCAGGGAGCGCGGTGTATTTAGCGCCATACTCATAAAGTCGAGAGCATTTTCATTCACCATCAAGGAAATACCTGCACGCACAATAGGAATCAGGCCTGCAGTGTGATCCGAATGCGGATGCGAATTGATAAGGAAGCGAACAGGTTTGTCTGATATTGATGCAATAGCTTCTAGTATTACTTCCCCGCGCTGTGGACTCTGGCCGCTTTCAAAAACTACCAGGTCATTCTCAAACTCAATCACGAAGGAGCCGTAACCACCTGTAATTTGCCAGACGCCGGGTGCAACTTCTTCAACCAGATCTGCTGGATCAGGAGCTGGTCCATTATTTCCTCCGCCAAAACCACCTCGACGAGGCTCGGGCGCTATCAGTGCTGCTGCTAAGTTGGCTGGATTGGCATCGGCACTACTCAGGCCAACACCAAAAATAGCTCCACCACCCTGCCAGCGTTCGATCATGGCCGGCACCATGACACTGTCCATTTCCTGGTAATCGTGAAAAATGAAGCTGACATGCATGTCGCCCATGAAGCTATCCTCAACCCAGGTTTCGGTTTTTTCGATTAGATTGTCGGTGTTGATATAGGCATTTACGGTATAGCGCAGTCCGCCAGGAGACGTAACATTTTCCGGGCTCATCCAGCTCAGTACGTGCTGACCATCTTGCGTACTCAGTGTAACTTCATTGTTTTCAGCGCCCTGTATGAAGCCCCATGGAGTCAGCCAAGTATTGAGCTGGGCGCTCCAGTTGTCATTGACAGTTGCATACTGAGTATAAGTCTGCCAAGTTGGCGGATCGTAAAACAGGTTCTGGGCGAAAAACTCACCGCTTGCCAGGCTGGTACCGGTGCTCAGATCGATGGTTTGGCTGTATCCTGTTATTTCATTTATAGGGAACCAGGGGGGGCTTGCGCGTCGGGTCTGACGAAAACTATTCCTGATAGACCAAGCATCGCCATTTACTGTAATTGATGCCAGATTTTCTGTTCCCATGGCTGCCTGTACATCGGCAAGCACTTCAGCTGCACTCGGAGTTGCTCCTGCAGGCATGGGTTCATTGCTGGCCATTTCTCCCTGACTACAGGCGCTAAGCACAAGTAGAGAAAATAAAGCTAAAAGAGTAATACGCATTCGTTATACCTCCATTGATCCCTTTTATGGTGTGTCTAAGAGAATAATTTCAATAATATTTACCCCTTGAGTATAGACACAGGCTCAGTGAATTCAAGTTAATTTCATGGAAAATTTTGGCTTGCCGCCTGCGGCTAAATCGGAGAAGATAAAAACTTCAAAATTTTTATTAAATGTTCATGAAAATCACTCATGTGGAAAAACGCGAGCTGCCCTCCTATCTGCCCTTGCCCCTATTTTCTACCCGGGTTGCAGCAGGTTTTCCTTCGCCAGCGGATGACTATATTGAGAGTAGGCTTGATCTCAATGAGTATCTGATTCACAGCCCCTCCTCTAGCTATTTTGTGCGCGCTTGCGGCGATTCTATGACTGAATATGGTATCCAGGATGGGGCTCTTTTAATTGTTGACCGTGCCGTAACACCCCGCCAGGGGCACATTGTGATTGCAGCTATTAACGGTGAGCTGACCTGCAAGTTGCTGGATATTGCAAATCAGCAGTTACTGGCCGGTAATAGCGCCTATCCTCCTATTTCGATTAATGAAGAATCAGACCTGAGTATCGAGGGGGTCGTTCTGCATGCCATTAACTCCCTATGTATGCCTTAGTAGACTGTAATACTTTTTACGCCAGTTGTGAGGCCATCTTCAACCCGGCACTGCGTGATAAGCCGATCGTGGTGCTTTCCAACAATGATGGTTGTGTCATTTCTCGTAACGCCGAAGCTAAGGCCCTTAATATTCCAGACCTACGCCCCTATTTTCAGGTGAAAGAACTGTTGCGCAGACAGCGGGTACATGTGTTCTCCAGCAATTATGAGCTCTATGGTGATATTTCAGCCCGCGTGATGGCGCTGCTGGAAAGCTACAGTATTGGTATGGAAGTGTATTCGATTGATGAAGCCTTCTTGCAGGTACGGGCCGAGGATTATTCGCAACATGGCAAAGCCATTAAAGACATGTTGTGGCAGCAGGTTCGCATGCCAGTTTGTGTCGGGATTGCTCCAACTAAGACTTTGGCCAAGCTGGCCAACCGGGCGGCCAAGAAAATGCCGCGCCTTAACGGTGTCTGTGTGCTGGATGCGCCGCATAAATGGCGCTGGTTGCTGGAGCGGTTCAAGCCGGAAGATATCTGGGGTATTGGCCGACGTATTGCTGCACGGCTTGAATATCTAGGCATTCATACAGCCCTGCAACTCATTGAGAGCAACCCGAAATACCTACGCCGAAATTTTAGCGTGAATCTGGAGCGCACCATTCGTGAGTTACGAGGTGAAGCCTGTCTTGACCTGGAAACAGAACCAGCACCGCGCAAGGAAATTATCTGCACTCGCAGTTTTTCCTACAAGGTGACTGAGCTCCATGAACTGCAACAGGCTATCAGCCTATATGCCGATCGCGCCTGTGAAAAGCTGCGTAAACAAAAAAGTCTGACGGCGACATTGTGGGTTTACCTAGAAAGCTTTGATAAAAAAGCCGGTTACTTTCGTCACCAGCGGATAAGTACGTTGCCCTGCCTAACAAATGATACACGGCACATTGCCGCCGAGGCGGCAAGGCTGATTTTGCAGCTTTACCGACCAGGGATCCGTTACAAGAAATGTGGCATTGGTCTGCTGGATCTGCGCAGCCGCCATTATGAACAGCGTGACTTTTTCAATCCACATCAAAGCGATAAATCGCGTCGCCTGATGCAGCTGATGGATCACGTCAACGGGCGTTACGGTAAGCAAAAGATAAAATTATTAAACGCGGGTATTCAACCAAAATGGGAGATGAAAAGAGATTATATCTCGCCACGTTATACTACACGTTGGCAGGATATTCCTGTGGTGAAATGTGTCTAAGTACTACTTAGAACGTCGTTAATCAGATCCTAGATGCTAGGATAATAATACTCCTGAGTTTCAGGATAAGAATTCTTATCCTGAAACTGATTTTATAAGGCTCTTCAGGGAAGCACACGACGGATGATGCCATCACCTTTATTCAAGATAAAAATTGAATTAAAAGGTCCAGCATCGATACGGGGATCGGCACGTGGAACGCCTTCATTTTCCTGAATTAACTGCAGAAGGGTCTTAGCCTGACCACCGTTATTAAATAGTACCCGGCGAATGGCGGGATAGCTGGATGGCAATGCATTGGCATCAACATAAAAAATTTCACCACTTACCAGGTCAGAAAATAGCAGTGTATCCTCCAGTACTGGAATCTCATCATCGCGATAAATCAGCAGACCAGATGCTGCGCCACGGTTTTGCAAGATGGGATCAGTATGGTCCCATTCCACAACTGGGTAAGTAACGCTGTTATCGCTTCGCGGGTTGGCCATATTAATGACGCCACCTTCAAAGCGGTAACTGGCCTCCCAGGTGTTCCAGCCTAGATTGCCACCACGTGGCACCAACGACACCTCTTCCACAATGTTCTGGCCGATATCGGACAGGTACATGTTGCCGCTGTCTTTATCCCAGACAAAGTGCTGAGCATTGCGAATGCCATAGGCATAGATTTCATTCAGTACAGCGCTATTGCCGACAAAGGGGTTGTCGGCGGGGATACCGTACTGACCATTAGGGCCGTTATCACCCAGCGGATCGATACGCAGCATCTTACCGAAGATGGAGGCGAGATCTTGTGCCATGTTCATCGGGTCGCCACCGGAGCCGCCATCGCCATTGGAGATATAGAGCATGCCATAGTCAGCGTCACCTAGTTCAGCCAGATTATTGAAGCCGATCTGACCACCATTATGGTTGCGATAAGGCTGCTGAACGCGAAGTAATTCACGAGGCTCCCCTCCGTCGTAGCGGGCAGCCATCGGGGTATTTGTGGTCCATTCATGTAGGACGAGGTCATGATCATCTAGTGAAGCATCCCTCGGCTGATAGTCCGCCTGAGGATCGGTATTGATGCTGTCAGTCCAGGTATAGAACTTGCCATAACCGGGTGAGCCTGGACGGTTGAAATCCGGATGCAGGGCAAAGCTCTGCATACCCTGCTCACGATTTCCGTCAGAAACCTGCACCCCATAGTCATCGACATCAATAAATTCGTTCACTTCACCACCCTCGTAAGGAATGGTGTAAATCTGCCCGCGCTGGTCATTGACCCAGACGCGACGATTATTGTCTGGTTCAGCGAGCAGTTGCATCATGCGCGCTTGCTCGCCACCAAAAGCCGGCAGAATGGCGAAGTCTTCATAGTTGACGACAATGATGTCATCTTCCGCTTCTATTGGATTGGTGAAAGGATTATTGCTTTGCTGAGCCAGAACGGTCGTGCTGACTAGAATGCTTAATCCCAACAAAGTTTGTCTAATCATGGTTTTCCTCTGTATATATTAATCAGTTAATCAGTCCGGGAGTTAACCGGGCAGCCTGCCATGTATATGCCGCTAGCTTCGTTGTTCTCGCAAAAGGCAATGGCAGCATTCAGTTGAATCTGAATATTAGCAAGAACTTCATCAAAGGTAGTAACCCTTCCATGGACGGGAATGTCGGTTTGTGGGCTCAGATTCCAGTGCTCTACACTGCCTTGATAATTGCCACTCCACCAATGCCAATCCCAACCAATATCAAACATGTCGCCCTGCAATAGGATTTCATATTCAGGGACATAGGCAAACACAGCATCGGTCATGTGCATGTGTTCAACGACTTCATAGACATCCACACGGCGCATACTGTCTTCAAGCACCAGATGCTCATCTACTGGCATAAAGCGCAAAGGCTGGGGATTACGTGCCAGAGCATCTGGATAGTTGGGCGCGGGTCGTGAGGTCATTTCACGCAAAATGCTCTCATTCTCACGCTTAGAGATAATAGTCAATCCACGAGAAACGGCAGCTCGAATACCGCCACTGTGATCAAAATGGTGATGTGACATGATAACAGCCGAGACCTGCTTGCCAGGGACCAGTTGATTGGCGGCATCAATGCGTGCCAATGAATTAGCTTCGTTGCCATAAACCTCGAACATGAGCAGATGATCCTCAAATTCAACCACCGCCCCGCCATTTCTCCCTACACGCAGGTCCCAAACGCCATCCGCTACTTCGGTAACAGCAACCTGGGGTTCTTCACTTGCACCGAAGCCCCCGCCTCCACCGCCTTCAAAACGGGGTAAAGGCTCATTTATCTGGTAACCATCGATGTGGAAAGTGGTCACCACATTGTCACGCCAGTCAATGTCGGTGGTGAAGCCTGAAGGCAAGCGGATTCCATCAAACGGGACGTAACCACTAAACCAGGTGGTATAGGTGACTTCCCCCAGATTGGCATGTGGGCCTATCCAGCGGACGAAAGCAGGCAGTTTGTTGAGCTGGTTGATGCCGAGCCAGACGGTTTCGCCACTGTCGAGCCCAAACTCAACTACGATATTGTCATTCTCAATACTGATGGCGCCTGTTTCACTGTCCAGCGCGGCACGCAGAGCCACCAGAGGGTTGTTGAGAGCATCCACGCCATCCTGAATCTGTGAGGTCGGTGCCCAGCTGTGGCCGAACGCCAGCGCAAAGGGGAACAGAAAGCCCTGCCGTTGGCGCTGCAGTGCCTGACCTGTCTCCAGGTTGAAATAGCGTTCTACACCGTTCTGGGCCGCCCATTTTTTAGGAGCCCTGGGGTCTGGCGATGCTGAGCCGCCACCATCCTGGTTGAGGGTCTGGCTGAAACCACTCATTAACAAGCTGTCGACCTGCATGATGCGTTGCATGCCGCCCATGGCTTCAGCCGAGGCTTCCAGTATCGACTGTGCGGACATTTGCGCCGCAGCGGGCAAACTGAGGTTCATTAGAGCGACCATGCCAACAGGCAGGATTCGTTTAAACAGTTTCATAGTTATCTCCGTCAATTATTATTGAGTATTGCCGATATCCATCCAGCCTGCTTTCAGTGTTACCTGATCCCAGTGTTCAGTAAATTTGCCATCGCGGACCCGGAATGTTTCAAAAGCGAAGGCCTCATAGGTTTCGCCTGGCTTGTCAGGATCAGGCAGATCACCCTTATAAATTGCAGTGACCAGGTCATCCTCCGCCATCAGAATAATCGGGTCGCGCAAACGGATGCCACCGAGATCGACCAGAGGTATGCCGCCTTGGGCACGGGCTTCACGGCGTGCTTCAACCCAGGCCCGGTTGCCGCGGGCAGCAGTGAATTCATCCATCGCCAGAAAGCGTGGATTATGTTGCACATAGTCTGGCGCCAGGAATTGTTGCATGCGTTCTTCATCAGTTCCCTGGAAATTAAAAAAATCCAGCAGAAGCTGTTTGTTGGTCTCTTCAATGCTCAGATTTTGTGCCTGCCCGCCAGCTGCAATAAAAACAACAGCGAACAGTGCGCCAAGTAGGACTGCGGAGATGCCGTTTTTCTTCATGTCTGTTTTCTCTTTTTTGCTGATGTTTATTTCGCGAGGCTGATATAAAGGATACGGGCAAACATCTCTGCGTCAATATAGGGATCGATGCCTCCCCAGTCAGCATCAAAATCTTCAGTGGGACGTGCGTTGATGACTTGCTGCTGGTTCATGCCGGATGCAATCATGCTAACAACACGATTGCGTACTGTTTGCAACATCATCAGGTAATTGCGGACCACTTGCTGCCCCGGTGGCGGTACCGGGCCGTGACCGGAAATAAACTGAGTTTCTTCGTCAGACAGGGCCAGGGCCCGCTGCAGGGCTTCGATGACGCCATCGACCGAGCCTCCACCATTTTGCACGTCGATGCGGGGGTAGCCATCCGTCCATAAAAGATCGCCCAGCTGAATCAGGTTGGCCTCTTCAAAATATACAATGGAGTCTGTATCGGTATGCGCATTGGGGACATGAATAATATGAATGGCTTCATCGCCACTGTGAAAACGGATGTCTTCAGTGAAGGTCACCGTGGGCAAGGCGCCCGTTGGTACCGGGGCTGTACGACTGTTATAAAGCGGCAGAAAGTTGTCCATGCTCAGACGGCGATAAACCATTTCATGCGCGACGATGACTGCGCCATCCGCAGCGAAATTCTTATTGCCGCCGGTATGGTCGCCATGCCAGTGAGTATTGATCACATAATTGATGTTATCTGCGCTGAACTTCCTGATTTCATGACGTATTTCTTCGGAAAGTGGTGCGAACTTGTTGTCGATTAGAAAAATGCCATCGGCTCCGGTAAAGACGCCGATATTCCCGCCTGGGCCATAAAGCACGTGAAAATCATCCTTGATCTGCTGCGTCTGAATTTGAGCGTAGGCAGACAGTGAAGCCGGAAGCAGATACAGTGCCAGCAAGAAATAGCCTAGCGCTTTCATTGATATAGCCTCTGTTTTTCAGAAGACAGCACAAGGAGCTGTAGAGCCACCCTGAACGACCTTGCACGAAATCCTTGCCTGCTCAACGCCATTAAATGTGTACCTTTGCGATTAAATCTGACATCGCTCTAGCGGTCTGCACAGGGGAGCGGATTCCATTCACTGCCATTCGGCAGATATTTAAAGCTAGAACTAGAAAAATAAGGCTCCGTGTAATAATGCGGGTCATTGACTAATACACTGACGACAAACCATTGATCCCCATAGGTGTCGTGACGATTAAAGTATTCAGTTACAACAGTATTTTCACTGTAAGGCACACCGTTACGTCGGATATATCCAGGCCTAAGGTTACGGGTGACTACTTTTAATGTCTGCCCTTCCCAGCTAGCCAGCGAGACGCCCTGCCAGGAGGCTTCGCTTTCTATAAGGTCTTCGGCATTGAAATGAAAATATCGGGTTTGCATGCCATGATCGCTTTCCAGCTTAAGCGTGTCCTCGTCTTCCCAAGTAATATGCACACGAATCGGCATGCGCATGAGATTGCCGGCGCCATAGGGGCGGCAGGTTCCTTCATCGCGCTGGGGGTCCCATTCATTGGTGACACGGATGGCTTCATCGTTCAGAAAGGTAAAGCTGGAGATATCTCCTTTGGGTGGTGTGACCATGCGCCAGCGCCAGTCTTCCGTGATGAGTGTTGTCCAGTAACCTTCCAGGTCGATGGGAGCTGCCTCGCGTGAGGAGAGCATTGCGCTGTCGGCTTCCCTGCGTTCCTGCGCCCAGAGTGCTGAGCAAGGGGTAGCTATTAGCAGGACAGCTGTGAATATCGTTCTGATTGTCATGGTTTTCTCTTCCCCTTTAGCGCGCACTGAGTTCGTTGTATATCGCTTCAATAAAATTTTCAGTAGTCCAGAAGCCGCTGTCAGAGCCATAACGAGCGTCGTAGTCATATGTCGGTTCGCTGGCAAGCACCTCGGGCAGCGAATCTCCCTGTTCGATACGATAAGCAATGCGGTCACGAATGATGGTCAGCATATCGCGGTATACCAGCACATCCGCTTCATCCGCAATACGACCATGTCCAGGGATGATCTGGGTACCACCTTCCTGGCGGTCAGCTGGCACGGTCATTTCCAGCAGGTTGTTGAGACCATCCAGAATACCCTGCAGCGTGCCGCCATTGGCAGCGTCGATATAGGGGTAACCCGTTGTGGTGAAAATATCGCCGGTTGCGATCACGTCGGAACGGCGGAAAAAAACAAAGCTGTCAGCGTCCGTGTGGGCGTTGGGTTGATGCGATATGACGATGGCTTCGCCGTTGAAGAACAGGTCTTTACGTTCGGTGAAGTAAGTATCTGTCGGCCAGCCTTCGATGGCCATGGGTTCATCCTGCGAGATGATGCTGTTGAGTACATTTTCATGAGCAACCACTTTAGCCTGATTGCCCGAGCCCGCAGCGAACAGGTCTACGGTATTGCCGCCAGCGATGTTGCTGCCACGCTGAGCCAGAACCGCATTGCCACCGATGTGGTCAGGATGGCCATGTGTATTCAGGATAAAGGTCAAGGGGGCATCACTGAGCTCACGGATTGCCTCGTAAACTCTGTCAGCCAGAGGTTCATACATGGTGTCTATGATAAGTATCCCCTGATCGCCAACCTGCACGGTGATATTGCCGCCAGCACCGACCAGCATGTAAATATTACCCTGCACATGCAGGGTCTGGATTTCGACATCGTCGAAATTGTTCTGCGCCAGACTCGTTGCAGTGGACAGTATGCCCAGCAAACAGAGCATGCCACGTTTAAAATAGCTCATGAAAACACTCCTTAAGCTGGCTTTATTCTTCGATGAAGGATGGATACATGGTTTCTGCGCCGCCCAGCACCCCATCCAGAGGCAGGTTCCAGCGCTCGGCATGTTCTCCCAAAAATGGATTTTGTCCCGGCATGTAATGAGGAACTTCGCCACGTTCCATTTCAATTTCAACGACCACATCACACAGATAGGCGGTAATGTTCTGGAGTAAATCAATGCGCCAGTTATTGGTGCGGATGAAAGGTTCTGTCAGGTATACCGGGTCGTTGACAATCACCACCTGGGTCATGTAGTCACCCTGGCGGTACCAGTATTCCGTAAACTCTGCCAGATCACTGCGGGCCAATCCGTTGCGGCGGACCCAGCCTTCCTTGAGATGGGTGGTGCGTACGACCAGCGTATTGCCTTCCCAATGTCCGGTCGAAAATCCCTGCCAGGTATGGGGTGCATTTTCCGGCGGGTGTTCACGTCCATCCATCCAGATGGTTCGCTCGGGCGCCTGCCAGCGAAGCCGCGTATGGTAAGCAATCAATTGCTGACTGACGGAATCGACTTCTTTCCAGATACGCATGTTGCTGGGACCCCGACTACCATAGTCAGAGGGGTGCGGTTTGCATTGATGCTCTGGAATGTTTAGCAGTGTTGGGCTCCAGCTCAAGGCTCTCCTTCGAGAGGCTTCATTTATAGGCACCCCCTGATACTCTACCATTTCAGGACCGGGACGACGTTCCTCGAAATCTTCATGAAAAACAGCGGCCCATTCACCAGTAATATCGATCTGCGCCTGAACCGGCACAGTAATTAGCCCCAGAACAGCTACGATGATGGCAGACAAACTGCCGATGTTTCTATAGCGCCTCATGTGCTCACTCTCTTTTGCATCTTTGCTATAAGCTTTTTACTTCCACTACCAGCCGCTTTGCATGGGCAGTGCCGGATCGGCAGAAATGTTCAGAACTGCGCAGTGGTGATAGGTGAAACCGCCTTCGCCAAAACCGGGATGTTCCTCCATAAACTGAACGACCTGCAGGAAGCAGCCCTCGCAGTCGATGTTGGGAACGCGAATTTGTGTTTCTTGCGGGCCAGTTCTGCGTTCATAGTTTTCCCACAAGCCATCGACCAGTACAGGTGGCTGAGGATTAGGGTCAATAGGGAAACTGCCAGAGCGCGGGCCCCTCTCGGTGTCTACCATTTCGGAGGGCATGAGATCCTGCGGTAACCAGTTAATGCGGCGGGCCAGCGATATACGCCAGTGGCCAGGGTGAAAAATGGTTTCTTCAATGGCTACTCTGAGCATCTGTCCACCGGTAACATCGGTGACTGCGCCGGTACGGGTTCCACCATCAGCTAGCGTGCCACCACATGGAGCCATCTTTTGGGGATCACCACGATCATCTTCTTCAATCCAAGATGCAGGAGAAGTGAGTTTAAAGTGTCCACTGGCGGAACTTGCTAATAGGCCTATAGCGGCGGCTAGCCCAATTTTCTTCAGAAGTGGTGATTTCACGTTCAGTCTTCCTCTTATATGTTATTTCGAAGAATTTTGATTATTATCTAAAGGAGATTTTATAACAAGTCAATCAGAGCTACCTCAGAGGGCGGCTTGGAAAGAACTTCATCGGCTTATTTAATCACTAATCTAGAATAATCAGATCAGAAATTCATACTGGATTTTACCAACTTTCTGAACAGCTAAATAAATTGTGAATTTCCAGTGCAAAATAAGATGATGAGCAGGCACCACTAGACTGAATTCAGGTAAACAAGTTATATTCACACTCTGTTTAAAAATTTACCAATAAATTTAATAAGTTAGTTAGCTTCCCAAGCTATAAAGGTGAACGGATATGATCACGGCACTCGATAAAACAATAACTAATAAATGCAAGGTGTTGCTCTTTTGGATTATTGTGCTTTTCACCCAGTCTGGAGCTTATGCCCAACCACAGGCAGTCACGCTAGAGAGACAGTTGTTAACTGCTGTACAAAGTAACAATCTTGAAGCGGTTGAGTCCCTGATTAACCAGGGTGTGGATGTTAATTCGGCAGGAAATGACGGCTCTACCCCCCTTTTATGGGCAGTTTACCAACATGAATACCCTATTGTTCGGGAGCTTATTGATGCAGGGGCTGAAGCAAATATCTCAAACCGCTATGGGATAAGCCCTCTACTTCAAGCCGCACGTTCTGCAGATGCTGAAAGTGCGCATGCACTTCTGGATGCCGGGGCCGATCCAACTGTTTATGAGCCAATGATGGAGTCGCCTTTAATGGCCGCTGCAGCCTCTGGTCTGACTAGCGTTGTGGAAAGAATGGTAGCACTTGGTGCTGATGTAAATGCTTATGAGCAAAACCAATATCAAACAGCCCTAATGTGGGCTGCTGAACAAGGACATGCTGGACCCATTAGAGCATTACTGAACGCTGGCGCAGATCCCGATCTGAAAAGTATCAGTATCATAGATGAACTAGACCGTACTGGCAGTGGGCATCCGCTCGTCAGTTTTCCCGCTGGAGAAATGACTGCTCTCATGTTTGCTGCCCGTCAGGGCCACGAAGAAGCTATTCGTGCTTTGCTTGAGGGAGGTGCTAATCCGAATATCGCTAATGATGACGGAGTCACTGCGTTAATGCTCAGCGTTATTAATGACGAGTTAGACAGTGCTTTGTATCTGCTTGAATATGGCGCAAACCTGAATGATGGCTCGATGTATGAGCTGGTAGCGCTTCATAACAGCAAGATTGGATCCACCGTCAATGATCCAACTCGTCCTCGCGTTTTTTCAATGGATAATGAAATAACTCCAGAAGAATTGCTTGAAGAGATCCTTGAATATGGCGCAGATCCTAACTATGTATCAAATCATCTTGTGGAGCCTGAGGGTATCGGTCATGGGCGATATGTCAATGTATCTGCCTACAGTTATGCCTTGAGCCAAAGAGACGTCAACCTGGTTCGATTGATGTTGGCCAGCGGCCTCGCAAGCCCACATACGACAGGTGAGAATTTAGCACCACCACTGAATATTATTCTGGCAACTGCCTTAGTCGAGCGTCGAGGTGGTTTTTTTGCGCTACGAGCTAATTTACCAAATCGATATCCAGTCGTGAATGACCGGCAGCAGACCATCGACTTACTCTTGGAATTTGGTGCGGACGTCAATCAAACGTCCAGTGAGGGAGATACCCCGCTGCATGTTGCTGCTCGACAGAACGATATTGAGATGATTCAGGAACTCGTTGCCAGAGATGCAGACCTGTACTCAGTGAATCAATATGGATTTACACCACTTGATGCAGCACTGGGGCGTCTGGCACCACCCAATTATACAAAAGATCAGTTGAATGAATCTTTCTTTAGACCGGCTCCAGCACCAACCCCGCAGGTAAAGGCTATTACCCTGTTGCTTGATTTGATGCAGCTAGCCCCCATGAGTCAGGAAGAAATAGATGCAATAGGCGAGGAAGTTCGTATCGAGTACAGCAACCGCTTAGAAGAAATTCGTACTTCAAGCTGAAATATCAAGCTGAGCTAGCTTATCTCAAGCTTAGGACTTCTTTATGCTTTTAAAAAAAAGGCCGCCCTGAGAAGGACGGCTTTTTTATTTAAATGACATGCTTTTGATAAAGTATCAAACAGCAACTTTCCCAGTGCTGGGACCTATCTCTTCAACATCCAGATCAGCAATTTCACTCAGTGTAATCAGGAAATTAGCAGTCGGAGTCTCACTCTCGGCAACGATGTGCTGGTTGCCTTTCCCAGCCATACGGCCATTTGCTCCACCGACGATGAGTGTTGGAGGTTCATTTCGATCATGTACATTACCATTGCCCATGCCACTGCCATAAAACAGCAGGGTATGATCCAACAGGTTGCCATCTCCGTCGGGAGTGTCCTTTAATTTTTGAACAAAATTCGCAAATTGCTGGGTATGCCATGTAACAATGCTGGTGTATTTCTCCATCTCTTCTAGGTTGTTGGAGTGATGCGAGCATGAATGATGAGACTGCGAGATCCCCAGATGAGGATAACCACGTAGGCTGGCCTCATGACCAGTCATGAAGGTGATGACACGGCTGATATCACCCTGATAGGCTAGGTGCATCAGGTCATAGGTCAACTCCATATGCTCTTCAAAAGATTCGGGAATCCCGGAAGGGGCAGCAGGAACATTGGAATCTGATTCAACGGTTCTGTTCATGACCCGCTGCAACCTGAGTTCAACTTCCCTGACATTATCGAGATAGCTACTCAGGCGCTGTGAGTCGCTGGCACTCAGTCGATTGTTAAGACGGGATAGCTCCTCGGTGACAGAATCAAGCAAACTGCCTTTGTGACGCAAACGGGCCAGTCTTTGTTCAGTCGTGCCGGTTTCACCAAACATGCGCTCGAAAGTAAGTCGCGGATTAATTTCAATGGGCAGAGGCTGTGATTCTGTTCGCCATGACATGCTGTTGAAATAAAGACAGGAGAAACCATCACAGGCGCCTATAGAGGTCCCCATATCTTCCGTACCCAACTCAATTGAAGGTAGGGGTGTCTCACCTGCATATTTATCCACAATGTATTGATCAAGTGTCTTCTCCGAGCGGATAGGCTGGCCAACCGGGGCTGCCGCGCCAACACCGTTCATCCAACCGCAAACGGCACCCAGGTGAGGTCCTGGTGTTCCTGAATGACGAAGACCGCTGACTGTCAGCAACTGATCACGGAATGGCTCAAGCGAATGCATGGCTCTGTTAAAGGTAAATCCACGCCCAGCTTCTAGAGGCTGCCAGTCCCGTGGGAGTGCGCCATTTGGAAAGTAGACCCCACCAAAGCGAAACTGCGAGGCTGACAGGTTATCCTGTGCTTTGGATAAAGCAGGAAACATAGCATCCAGTAATGGCAGGGATATTGTTACACCTGCACCCGCAAGGAAGTTTCTTCGTGATAAACGCTTTCTGCTTATAAACATAGCGCCCCTCTTAGATTGATTGTTTGTTTAGTTGCACCAGAATTTACTGTAAAGCGATTTCCATTTCGCCCTCTTGTAC
>JAYQVM010000016.1:0-23566 GCA_038148435.1 Gammaproteobacteria bacterium
CATAATGACCGCTGCGCCGTCGGAAGAGACGAATCAGTTTTTCTTCCCTACCAAAACTTCGTGGTTTCCTTCCCCAGCGATAAAGAATACGCACGCATCGAAGTGCAACTTTTTGATCCTGCTGAATAAAAACCTTGATGGCCTGTATCATTTCATCGCTGAGGGTTTCATCGGCATCAAGGTTCAACACCCAGTCATTGGAGCATAGGGACATTGCATGCGCTTTTTGCTTACCAAAGCCTGGCCAGGCGTTGAAACTGACCTTTGTATTGTCATAGCTTTCGGCAATGCTCAACGTTTTATCTGCACTACCGCTGTCAACGACAATCACTTCAGCAAAATCTTTCAGGTTATCGAGTACCCGAGCAATATTGGCTTCTTCATTTTTGGTTATGATGAAAACACTAACCGGGATCGAAACAGATTCAGGCATCTTGGCTACCGTTTTTGATTTAGGGCATTATACATGGACTTGCTGATTCACTCAGGTAGAATCTTTGCCAACGTACTGAATAGATTACTGATATTTTGAACCAGTTTCCCGTAAAAAATATCCCTGCCGACTATCAACGAGTTGTCCTACTAAATCCGACCCGCTATTTGGGTAACCTTATGATTGCCGGTGGCCTGATTCAGGATTATTATCATTATTGCCGAATACATGGCATTCGTTTTCTGCTTGTAATTGATGAAGCCTATAGCGAACTGCTGCAGGGTTTTTTGCCGGATGATGTTCTGCTGTATTATCCGCGCCAACGTATCAAGCAAGGAAGTTTCTGGCAGCAGGCTTCTACCTATTTACACTGTCTCCTTGCCATCAGGCGTTTCAAGGCTGACATTGCCTTCAATATCGAGGAAGACAGTGTTTCCCATCGCCTTACCCAGCTCTCCGGAGCACGCTTTAAACTGGGTAGTAACCTGCAACGCAACAGGCATGGCTATAACCTGGTACTGGATATTAACCACCTTCAGCGCAATCCGAAGCGCCGGCATCGCTGGTACGGTTATGAAGATATCTTCAAGCAGCTGGGGCTAAATGATAGCAAACCAGCTTATCTAAAATTCTCACCCCACAAACCCATTCAGGCATTCATGGAAAAGCTTACAAATGCAGGACTGGAACCTGGTAACAGCTACATCATACTTCACAGTAGTGCTGCAAAAGATTACAAGAAATGGCCTGCCGAAAATTTTGCAGAATTGATCTATCGGCTGCAACAAGAAGCATACTCAAGCGTGCTGATCGGTGCCGGAATAGCCGATCAGCAAGCCAATCAGGCTATTCTTGAGATTCTCGATGAGCACTATCCTGATGTAAAACCTATCGATCTGTGCAACCAGCTTTCTCTTTCCGAACTGGCGGAGCTGATGCGTCTGGCCCAGGGTATGGTAGGCAATGACAGTGGTCCCTTCCATTTAGCATCCGCCATCGGCCTGCCTGGCTGTGTCATCTTCGGGCCCACTGATGTCGAACTGTGGCGCCCTCTGTCCGAAAAATCGCTGGTACTAAAAGCTGATACAGTCTGTGCGCCAGAATGTACCAAGACGGGTTGTATTTATGAAAACCGCTGTTTGAAGGCTACCACCCCGGGACAGGTGCTGCAGAGGTTGCTACCCTTAATAGGTAAGTGATGAAGCACTTTCAGACAGTAGCGTTGCAACCGCCTCTGGCATGGAATAAAGATCATTGTTCTTGCCATAGGCAATGCCTGCAGCTTTCCACAACTGGCGTTGTTCTTCTTCGGCTAACATACGCTGCAGCAAACGGTTAAGCTCATCCTGCTGGAAAGGTGCCGGGCAGACCAGCCCGGCCTGGGATTTTTCAATATGATGGGCATACCCGCAGCACGCTGTGGCCAGTACCGGCAAGCCGGCTACAATAGCCTCGAGGATAACCATGCCGGCACTTTCCTTGATGGAAGGATGTATCAGCAGATCGGCTGCCTGGAGAAAATCGGCGATATCATTCCTGCCTTTTAAGACTCTGAAATGTTTGGCAATGTTTAGCTGCTCGGCTTTAAGCATGTATTTATCCGGGGCATCTTCTCCGATCACATAAAAGTGCGTTTTCTTACGAAGTAGTTCTGGCATGGCTGCATAAGCCTGCATGGAACGTTCCAAGCCCTTGGTTTTGAAGGATGAGCCAATTTGCAGTAACAAGAGCTCATCAGCTGCTATGGAAAAATGGTTGCGGACCAACATGCGTTTTGCCATTGAGTCCGGGCCATGTCGCCGATCTTCCTTGATGCCGGCTGGCAATGTCAGTAGTCGTTCCGAGGGGGTATTGTAATGCCTGGCATATTCAGTGGTCTGCAGAGGAGACAGCAGCAGGGAAACGGTGTCGCTGTCTTTGCCGAAAACCGCATTTTCGAATTCCAGGTACTGTCTTGTTCTGGAACTCAGCCGATAAAGAAAATTACGTTCGTTATAGGCTTTTTCAGCGAAGCAGTAATCGGCAGCATAGTAGAAGTCCAGTCCGGGCATTTTGTTGAAGCCCAGCACCAGATCGAAGTCATTGACGGTGGCTGCCCGAGCCTGATGGACAAAACAACTGCGCTGTGCGACTCTGGTAAAGCCTTGGGGCTGTAGCTGTACAACCCGGGTGTGGGACGGAATCTCTCCCGACCATTGCATGCAGTAAACGGTGACATCAATTTTTCGGCGTTGGCAGGCCTGTAATATTTTCAGCATGTCCTGTTGCAGGCCGCCGTAGGGAAAATAGGAAAATAAGATAAAGGCAATTTTCATGCGTCAGTTTTTCCCAAACTCTACCAATAGCTGCGTAAGTTCCTGCCAGACATGCTGAGGGGATAGTGTTGAAAAACACGGGGGCTGAACCGCAAACACCTTTGCTTTTTCATCATCCTCAAGTTCGTCTCCCCGATAATCACATTGCCGCTTCAGGCAGGGGCTGCAGGGCAGCCTTGCCTGGAGATGCTTCTGATTCTCGCCATAAGTACCCGTTCGTTTGGCATCACTGGCACCATAAAGAGCAAGAGTTGGTCTTCCCAGCGCAGCTGCTAGATGGGCCAGGCCGGTATCGACGGCAACAATCGCAGCACTTTGATACATCAGTTTAGCGATAGCTGAGAGCGCTTGCCGATCAATAACACTTGCCTTCGGGTCTAATCCGGCAATTTGCTGCGCGCGGCTTTTTTCTTCTTCATTTCCCCACAGCAGCTTCACCTGAAAGTCATTCTCGGTGGCCAGCCTTGTAAGTTCCTGCCAGTAGGACTCTGGCCATAATTTTGTCGGCCAGGTCGTGCCATGTAAAAATAGTAGGAACCGGCCAGACGGCTCAACCTGTTCGCTAAAATCTGCTGGTGGAATACCGTAATCTGCCTGAGCCGTCTTGCTGTATCCCAGTGCATGGGCAAATAACTCACGGGTCCTTTCCACGGCATGCTGTTGCCAGGACACGGCATGAGATTCATCGTAATAAGAGACAGCCAGTTTTTCACGTATGCTTTGCTGGTCAAAGCCGACTGTCCTGGCCGGGACCATGCCGCAAATCACGGCACTTTTCAGCAGACCCTGGGCATCTATAACCAGATCGTAACGGGAACCCCTCAGCTCTCGCTTGAAGCGCCTGAAATCTGAACTAAAAAACAGACTGAACAGATTTTTGCGCCAGCGCCTGAAGGCAACAGGAATCACTTTGTTGACGGCAGGGTGCCAGGCGGGTATTTCGCTAAAGGCTTCCTCAACCACCCAGTCAAACTCAATGTCTGGTATGGCTTTTCTGGCATCCGTCAAGGCAGGCAAGGTATGAATGACATCACCAAGAGATGAAACTTTTACAACAAGTACTCGCATCAACCCGCCTGTATCTGCCTAGGCCTAGTGCATCATTGTATCAATGACCATCGATGCCTGTAATTTTTTCAGGCAGTCCAGATGACCGAGAGGACATTCACGCTTGAAACAGGGACTGCAATCTAGTCCCAGACTCAGTACTCTGACATCATCACTCAGTGGTGGCGTAAATTTTGATGATGTGGAGCCGTAAATCACTACAAGCTTGCGTCCCAATGCAGCGGCAATGTGCATCAAGCCCGAGTCATTACTGAGCACCTGTTCCGCCAGCGACATTAGGTCGATGGCCTCACCAATGGAAGTACGCCCTGCCAGATTAATACAGTATTGTCGATTCTCTGCATCAACGGCTTCAAGGATACGTCCGGCTATGTCGGCATCTCTTGCCGAACCCATGACCCATACCTGCTTACCTGCACTAATGAGGACATCTGCCACCTCGGCGAAATGTGTTTCCGGCCACTGCTTGGCTGGTCCAAATTCGGCACCGGGACAAAAGACTACCGGGGCCCTTTGTGTATTTAGTGCCAGACTCTCGAGTAGGGCCGGCAGATGAGTTTCTTCTACTTTCAATGCCGGCTTAGGCAGTATTTTAGGCAGGACTTCTCCGGCTGCGTAGGCTAGTGCGACGAATCGTTCAAGCATCAGGGGATAGGTCTGCTTATCTAGCACGCGACAATCATTAAGTAGCCAGCCGCGGGCCTCACCTCGCCAACCCGTTCGCCTGGGGATTTTGGCAAACAGCGGGAGCAGCGCTGACTTAAAGGAATTGGGTAAAACAATGGCCTGCTCATAATGCTCTGCCCGTAAGGCTTTGCCCAGTCGCCAGCGTTTTCTGAGACCCAGCTCGCCGTGCGTCAGAGGCAAATCCAGCGCCCTGTTCACTTCGGGCATACGGGCCAGCAGTTCCCGAGTCCAGGCAGGCGCCAGCACATCAATCCGGGCCTGGGGATGAAGCTCGAGCAGACAGCGAAACAGGCCCTGAGCCATCACCATGTCACCCACCCAGGACGGGCCAATGATTAAAATTTTCATCTGTCCCTTACCGGCTGCCAGTTAATACTAATATTGAACCGGTATTTTTATATCGTCAATACACTATTTTTCAGCTAAAAAAATTGCCCGTTTAGGGGCTGGGTAGCCTTCAATGGTAAGCGCGGGATTTTTACTATCCAAAGCCTGAGCCAGAGATTCAAAGCTCATCCATTCGGTACTGCGCTGCTCATCCGTGCCAGTATTTGTTATATCCACCAGACGTATATGCTTGAAGCCGCTTTTTGCCAACCAGTTTTCCAGCGTGGCACAGCTGGGCAGGAACCATACATTTGGCATGCGGGCATAGCGTCCCTGTGGTACCAGACTCATGCCTTCTTTGCCCTCAATAACCAGCGTTTCCAGTACCAGCTCTCCGCCAGGGCGCAAACAGTCCTTGAGCGCATTCAGATGATCAAAGGGAGAGCGATTGTGATAAAGCACACCCATCGAAAAGACACTGTCAAACGCATTCAGATTGGGTGGCACCTGCACCAGTGCCAGGGGTAACACATAAACCGGCGGCTCTGAGAGAAAATGCCTGAGTGCCCAGTACTGCATATTGAACAAGAGATGCGAGTCGACGCCAAAGACCAGGCGCGCTCCAGCACCGGCCATGCGCCAGCAGTGATAGCCATTACCGCAACCAACATCCAGCACTGTGCGACCCTGCAAGGGAGAGATATGATTCCTGAGTCGGTCCCATTTCCAGTCGGAACGCCATTCGGTATCAATATGCAAACCAAACAGATCAATCGGTCCTTTACGCCAGGGGTGCAGCCCCATTAGCAGGGTTTTCAGCTGCTGCCGCTGCTGCTCACTACATTGTTCGGCTGTACCGATGCGCAGAGCTTCATTCAGCTCCCAGGTTTCGGCTAGCAGTGCAGGCAAATGATCCAGAACCTGTTTCCAGCGTGGAAAATCGCCATGATTGATGCGAGCAAGAAAATCAGTCGGTATGCTTGCCGGCAAAGCAGCCAGTTTGCTGTCTTCCAATTCCTGCTGCAGGACTGAGTAATCAAACAGTGAAGGCGAATTCATGACACTATTTCACGGCAAACAGCGAGGCAAAATTAAAACATTGAAACCAGGTCTCTACCTGGGTAAAACCGGCCGCCCTGAAACGCTGCTCATGGGCCGCCAGAGTTTCAGGGATTAGCACATTCTCAATGGCTGAACGCTTGCGACTGATCTCCATCTCAGAATAGCCATTGGCCTGCTTGAAACGGTGATGCAGGTCGATAAACAGCTTGTTCTTTTGGTTTTCATCAAACACCACTTTTTCTGAAACAATTAACACACCACCTGGATTCAGCGCCTGATAGATTTTCTGTACCAGATCATCACGTTGTGCCGGCGGAATAAACTGCAGGGTGAAATTTAGCACCACCACAGAGGCATTATCCAGCCTGCTTTGCTGTACATCTTCGCAACGCAGCTCGTAAGGCAGACCGGAGCCATCGCGCATGTATTGTTGACAGCGCAGCAGCATGGCCTCGGAGTTGTCGACACTAATAATGCGGCTGTCTTTAAGCTCCAGCTGGCGCAGCAGAAAGCTTACTGCACCTAGTGAACAGCCGAGGTCATAGAGATTGCTGCCGGCTTTCGCATAGCGTGCTGCGATGATTGAAATCATGCGTACCGCAAGGGCATAGCCTGGTACCGAACGATTAATCATGTCACTGAAGACAGTCGCAACCTTGTCATCGAAAACAAAGTCGGCCAGCGCCTCATCATACAGGTAGATATTGTCTTTCACGGAGCCCATGCGGGGAGCTAAATATCCGCTTCAGCGAAGCCTCGGGCCTGCAGCGCCTTTCTGATCATCTTCGCTGTGGCTGCCAGTTTTTTGTCAGACAGTGGACCAGCCTGCGAAAAATCCATGTCACCCATATTATCGATCGGCATCAGATGAATATGCGTGTGTGGCACTTCCAGCCCGATAATCGAAACCCCGATGCGCTTGCAGGGAATCACAGCTTTCATGGCCTTGGCAATTTTCTGTGCTACCTGCATAAGATGTGCCGCGGTTTCTGCCGGCACATCATCCCAGTGATTGACTTCCAGCTTGGGAATAACCATAAGGTGCCCCTCACGAATTGGCTGGATGGTCATAATGGAAAAACACTGCGCATCCTCCCAAACAAAATAGCCCGGAATTTCACGACTCAGAATTTTGCTAAAAATGCTCGCCATGACTGTGCCTCGTTCTTGATTGGCGGGAGTTGCACTATAACACAGGCATTCAGCCGGATTCCCCCGTTATGGCGGAAAAATAAGGCCGGCATTAACCCTCTCCCTTTTACATACTGAACTCGTTTTGCAATGCGGTCCTACTGCCCAGCTCCAGGCAATTGACCATTCTGCATACGAGCCCAGGGACAAGTAAGGCTACTGGCAGGTTCTTGGGTAAGTGCCGGCCGACTTCTCCCCTGCGGATCAGTTGATGGTGTCCAGCGGCAGTTTTGTCCTGTTGATCACTTCACGTAGGACAAAACTCGAATGAACATCGGACACACCGGGGATCTTAGTAATCTTGTTCAATAAAAAATCCTGGTAAAGCTCCATGTCCTGCACTGCCACCTTGAGCAGATAGTCTGCTGATTGCCCCGTGATCAGCAGACACTCCAATACTTCTGGATAGGCCCCCAGCACGGTTTCAAAATGTTCGAAACGCTCCGGGGTGTGCTTGTCCATACTGATCTGAATCAGCGCTATCAGCTTCAAGCCCAACTTCGAAGCGCTCAGCAAGGCGGTATAGCCCTCAATGATGCCGCTATCTTCTAGCTGCCTCACCCGGCGCAAGCAGGGTGAAGGCGAGAGGCCTATCGTATCGGCTAATTCCTGATTGCTAATACGGCCGTTGTTTTGCAGCTCGGCCAGTATGCGCTTGTCAGTGCGATCCAGATCCATTAGCAGCTCCCAGTTTACCAGTTGATTCAACATAATACATATTATTAGTATTTTATTCTATTAATATTAATTAAATTAACATTTAATTCTATTTAATGGCTATATTTACACAATATTCGCAATAAAAAATTCATCCGAGTCCTGTAAAATGCGCTTCTCGAAACTGATAAGTGATAAAGGAAGCTGCTCGTGAAACGTTACGATCACACCAAATACAAAGCCTTTCAGCCGGTCCATTTGCCAGACAGATCCTGGCCGGACAAGGTCATCAACAGCGCGCCGACCTGGTGCAGCGTTGATCTGAGAGATGGTAATCAGGCGTTGATTGAGCCCATGTCAGTAGCGCAGAAGAAGAAGATGTTCGCCTTGCTGGTGGATGTTGGCTTCAAGGAAATCGAAGTCGGTTTTCCGGCCGCCTCGCAGCCGGATTTCGACTTCGTGCGCTGGCTGATCGAGGAAGACCAGATACCCGAGGATGTCACCATTCAGGTGCTGACCCAAGCACGCAGCGAATTAATCGAGCGCACTTATGCCTCTCTCAAAGGGGTAAAGAAAGCCATCGTGCATCTGTATAACTCCACCTCGGTTGTACAGCGCAACAAAGTCTTCAAGCTCGACAAGGATGGCATCCGCGACATCGCGATAAAAGGCGCACAAGACGTCTTGCGTTGTGCCCAAGCCGCTCCGGAGAGTGATTTTTATTTCCAGTATTCACCGGAAAGTTTTACCGGCACCGAACTCGAGTTCGCCGTTGAAGTCTGCGATGCCGTCACTAAGGTCTGGCAGCCCAGCCCGAAACGCAAGGTTATTCTGAACCTCCCGGCCACCGTGGAAATGGCCACCCCGAATGTGTATGCCGATCAGATTGAATGGTTCTGCCGTCATGTGGCCCGCCGCGATGCGGTAATCATCAGCCTGCACACACATAATGACCGCGGCTGCGGTGTGGCCGCCTCTGAACTGGGCATGATGGCTGGCGCCGAGCGCGTAGAAGGCACCCTGCTGGGCAACGGAGAGCGCACCGGCAATCTCGATGTCGTCACCATGGGCATGAACATGTACAGTCAGGGTATTGATCCACTGCTTGATTTCAGCGACATGGACCGCATCTGCTCGGTTGTCCGCGAATGCACACAGATTGATGTACATCCGCGTCAGCCATATGCCGGCTCACTGGTATTTACCGCCTTCTCCGGCTCGCATCAGGACGCCATCAAGAAATGCCTAAATCTCTACCAGGAAGGCGAGGCTTGGGAAATCGCCTACCTGCCCATTGACCCGCGCGACGTTGGTCGCACCTATCAGGATGTAATCCGTGTCAACAGCCAGTCCGGCAAAGGCGGTGTGGCCTATGTCATGGACAGCAAGTTCGGATTTCAGTTACCGCGTTGGCTGCAGATCGAATTTAGCCGCGTGGTGCAAAAAGCCGCCGAGGATAGCGGCCAGGAAATCTCGCCGGAAGAAATATACACCCTGTTTGAAAACACCTATCTCAAGCTCCCCTCCCCGCTGACCCTAAATACCTTCGCCATCGAGAAAAGTGGTGGACAGGAAACCGTCTCTGGAACCATAGAATTGGAAGGCCAGGAATTCCGTGTACAGGGTAAAGGCTCCGGTATGCTGGGCGCCTTCAGCGCCGCCTTGCAAGGCACTCTAGACATCGACTTTCAGGTGCTAGAATACGGCGAACACACCCTTGGACAGAACTCCAGCGCCGAAGCGGTCACTTATATACAACTGAAATATGAAAATGATCGCTATACCGGGATTGCCATCAATGAGGATATCGTGACATCATCCGTCAATGCTCTGCTCAACGGCGTTGGTCAGATCATGCAGGCCAAGAAAAAGATGGCATACCGAGCGCTGCCATCATGAATTAACCAGATAAACTATTATTTATCCCACTTTTAACCCATGAAGCTAGTAAATTTGGATGTTTATCCCACTTTTTCCTTTAAATTCGATATAATACGCTCAAATAGAAAAAATCTCTCTATAATTATAAAAAGTGGAAAAGTTGAAGCAAAAGCCCCCAAATATATGCATAAAGTGGAGATTTTAGACTTCATTCGCCAGAAGCAGCGCTGGATAGAAAAACACATAGCCGAACAGGAAGTAAAACTCACCCAGCGTCTGATTATCGCCCATGCTTACCAAGTCTGTTTCTTCGGCAAGCCACGCCGCATCAAGGTCATATTGTCTGCCAGCAAAAAACCCGGCGTTGTCATCAGCGAGCGCTTACTGACTATCACCACACGCAGTGATGAACCGCCGGTGCTAGAGAAACTCTTCAATAAATGGCTCAAGGAACAGGCCAGTGAATACATGGCAACCCAAACCATCAAGTATGCGCGCCGGCTTGGTGTCGAGCACAAATTAAAGAAAGTGATTTTCCGTAAAACAAAATCCAAGTGGGGGCACTGCCAGCACGACGGCACTATACAGTTCAACTGGCTCACCATGATGGCACCCAAGCCTGTCATTGATTACCTGATTGCTCATGAAACCAGTCACTTGGTCCACATGAATCACTCCGATGCTTTCTGGAAAGTTGTCAAACGACTTTGCCCGTCCTATCCCGACCTCAAAGACTGGCTGTTAGTTTATGGACATCGCCTGTGGACGGAATAATCGCAATCTTTAAATAAGCCCAAGCAAGTTACCTCAAAAACCCACCCGAAAAAGTCTGGATATAAAACCACTTCGACGAAGTCGTGTAAGGTCGCATAATTGTACTGCTGAGTAAGTAGCTGAGATATTTTTTATTGCTTTCACTGTGCCTTAGTAAGATACCTGTGCTTTGACTATTCCGCCACTTTATTAAATTTGTTCTCTATAATGGTGCGCCCTCGCCAACCTGTCACAGGAAGCCTCATGAAAAGACGCTCAGCCCAAACTCCTAAAGCCGACAAAATGTTATGGAGCAGCCTCATGATAAAGCAGCAACTTAGGGAAGCCATTCGCGGTAGCGATGTAGATTACACCCGCATTCCAATTAACCGAGCCATTTTCCTGCTGGCAGTACCGATGATCTTGGAGCTGGTAATGGAATCCACCTTTGCGGTTGTGGACATCTATTTTGTCGGCAAGTTGGGTCCCTCTGCCGTGGCAACAGTGGGCTTCACAGAAACATTTTTGTTTCTGATTTATGCAATTGCTATTGGTCTTGCCATGGGCGTCACTGCCATCATCGCGCGGCGTATTGGCGAACATAATCTACAAGCCGCATCCCGGGCAGCCCTGCAATCGATTCTGCTGGCTTTACTGTGCAGCATCCCTTTTGCCATTATCGGCATCGTTTTCGCCCAGGAGCTACTCTCCCTGATGGGTGCCGAACCCCAAGTGCTGGAGCAGGGATATCTCTACACTCAATGGATGCTTGGAGGCAACCTGGTGATTATGCTGCTATTTACCGGTAATGCGGTTTTTAGAGGCGCCGGCGATGCGGCTATAGCCATGCGGGTACTTTTGATTGCAAATGGCATCAACATTGTACTCGACCCCTTACTGATTTTTGGCTTGGGGCCGATACCGACACTTGGTATCGAAGGGGCCGCTATTGCCAGCAACATAGGACGGGGGGTCGGTGTTGTCTTTGTGCTAACCGAACTGTTTGGGGGCGGCAAACATATTCGCATCCGCCTGGCAAAATGTCAGATTGAACTCAAACTGATGGGACACATCCTATGGACCTCACTGGGCGGCATCGGCCAGATGTTTATTGCCATGACTTCCTGGATTTTCCTGATGCGTATCCTGGCCGGGATCGGCATTGAAGCAGTAGCCGGAGCCACCATCACCATTAGGGTAATGCTGTTCAGTCTAATGCCCGCCTGGGGGCTGTCCAATGCTACAGCCACCCTGGTCGGACAAAGCCTCGGTGCTGGTTCTCCTAAACGAGCAGAGGCTATCGTCTGGCGAATCGGCTTTTACAACATGTGCTTTTTGCTACTGGTATCGTTTTTTTATTTCTGTTTCAGCGAGGCTATTATTGGCATCTTTACAGATGACCCGACTGTGATTGCCGTTGGAGCCGAATGGTTACGCATCCTTGCCTACGGTTATTTTATTTATGGTTGGTGGATGGTCAGTTCCCAGGCATTCAACGGTGCCGGTGATACCCATACCCCAACCTGGATCAACATGATATTTTTCTGGACAATTCAGATCCCCCTTAGCTGGTACCTGTCAATTCCACTGGGCTGGCAACAATCCGGTGTATTCTGGGGAGTGTTCTTTTCCGAAACTGCTGCCGGACTCTTCACGCTATGGCTGTTCAGGCAGGGCAACTGGAAAAACTATCGGGTCTAGAAACATGGACTTCGGCATCAGGAAGAGCAGCCATGGCAACAGTGGCCTTAGATCAAACCAGCGTCATAGACTATCTCGCCCGGGTGCAAAGCGCAGTCCAGCGGTTCAAGCAAAACTCAAGTGCGCTTTTTAAACAGCAGATCCCAAACTTTATGTCCAAGGCGTTCGCCGCGTTTTTCAAACTTGGTAACCGGGCGCTCATGCTGCATGGAAAAATTGCCTACATCGGCACAGTTTTTCAGATCATCAATGGCACTTAATACTTCAATCATCTGCTCGGCATAACTCTGCCAATCTGTAGCTAGGTGAATGATGCCTCCGGGTTTTAATTTAGGGAGCAGCAGTCCCATAAATTCTGATTGAATCAATCGGCGCTTATGGTGCCGTTTTTTATGCCAGGGGTCAGGGAAATAAATTTGTACCTTATCGAGACTGGCATCTTCGATACATTCGGTGAGCACTAGTTTGGCATCATTCTGATAAACCCGAATATTAGTTAAATCCTGTTCAGCAATTTTGCGCAGGATCATGCCAATGCCCGGCGGATGAACATCGACGCCAATAAAGTTTTGCTCGGGATGCTCCTTGGCCATCTGCACCAGCGAATCACCCATGCCGAAACCAATCTCAAATACCAAAGGCTGTTCATTAGTAAACACTGCGAGCCTGTCCAGCCGTCCTGACTGCAGATCCAACCCATATATGGGCCAGTACTGATCCAGTGCTTTTTGTTGCGAGGGCGTTAAGCGTCCTCCACGCACTACATAGGATTTTATCTCGCGATGGTGCCGCGATTTTGTCATGAGGACTTAAGCCATTTCTTGTAGAGGCCGTAAATCAACAGGGCCCAGCCCGTCAAAAAAGCAACGCCTCCGATTGGCGTGATAAAGCCCAGGGCAGAAATATCCATTAATGCCAAAGCATATAGACTACCGCTGAACAGAAGAATGCCGAGCTGAAAGGCATAGGCTGCGCAGTTCATGCTCTTTGATGCCGGCAAGAGATAGGCCAGAAATCCCGCTACCAGTAGCGCAACCACATGAAACATGTGATAGAGAACAGCTGTCTGCCAGATCGCCAGGCGCGCTTGGCTAAGTTCAGCTTCCAGTCCGTGCGCACCAAAAGCGCCGAAAACCACCACCAGAAAACCGTTGATGGCTGCATAAAAATAAATACGCTCTATGCTACCCAATGGTTGCCTCAGATAAAAAAGCCGCCAGATTGGGCGGCTTTTAATTTGTATCCCAGCGCTGTTTTTAGGCTTCCAGAACTGCCTTAACCTTGTTCATGGCATTTTTTTCCAGCTGTCGGATGCGCTCTGCCGAGACCTGGTATTTATCAGCCAGCTCATGCAGCGTTGCCTTATCATCATTCAACCAACGCTGGGCCAGAATGTCGCGGCTGCGCTCATCAAGACCTTCCAGCGCCATGTACAGATTATCCGTACTGCTCTGTTCATAATCTTGATTCTCAACATTGCGGGCAGGATCGTAACGGTTATCTTCCAGATACTGAGCCGGGGCCAGCATCACGTCATCATCATCAGCGTCAGGGGAACCATCGAAAGAGGCATCGTAAAGCCCCAGACGGCCTTCCATCTGCATAACGGCATCTGAATCTACGCCCAAATCAGCAGCAATTTGGTCAGCTTCGTCCTGGCTCAGCCAACCTAGATGTTTTTTGGAACCACGCAGATTGAAGAACAGTTTGCGCTGCGCCTTGGTAGTCGCCACTTTAACGATACGCCAGTTACGCAGGATAAATTCATGCATCTCCGCCTTGATCCAGTGCACCGCAAAGGACACCAAGCGAACGCCTTTTTCCGGGTTGAAACGTTTGACGGCTTTCATCAGGCCAACGTTGCCTTCCTGAATTAGGTCGGCCTCAGACAGACCATAGCCGGAGTAGGTTTTGGCCACGTAAACCACGAAACGCATATGCGCTAACACGAGCTTACGGGCTGCATCAAGGTTATGGCGATAGAAATAATCCTCCGCCAGCGCTTTTTCTTCTTCAGCGCTAAGCACCGGGATTGCATTAACTGCCGAGATGTAAGCATTCAGATCACGACCCGGAACCATGGTGTCAATGACACTGAGGCTCTTGTTTGCCGCTACATTACTTACTTTGTCAGTCATTTTTGTCCTTTCCTGTACTAGTTAACGGGCTAAGTACTGTGACCCACACCCCAAAGGGCTGAAAATTCTACCACTTATCAAGTTAGACTTCCATCACCTCTAAAAGTTTCTAAGGCCGCGCAAACCGTGGCTTCAGACAAACTTTTTTCTAATAATGTAGCGCCAAATTCGGCAATTTCAAGTCTATTAATAATATTCTGTATAGCCAGGCAAAAGACAATAACAGGTATTCACGAAACCCAAGATGTCGATAAGTTGGGTAAATTTCATGTTTCATTTACATCAATCGGTGAAGAAATGGTTCGAGAACAGGCTTTACCTGGGAGCATAATCTCAATTGATATAGTCCTGATTAATAATGGAGATGACCAGATCATCATATGTCTTGGCAACCAACAGCTCACCCCCTAAGCGAAACGATTCAAGGTGAAAGTTTTTTATCGCAGCGTTCTATTCTGGGAAGAACACTTGTGAGCATTATCAGAACAAATATGTCCGATAATTGATATAAGTCAAAAAATCTCCTATGTCCTCGGCCTTACCGATCTGCGACAATAAGCTGATGGAATATGATCTAGGTTTCGGCTTTATTTTGCTACTGGTGGGCACCGGTGTAATTGCCGGGTTTATCAATACCATCGCCGGTGGCGGCTCAATGCTGACCCTTCCGGCCTTGATGATTCTGGGTCTGCCAGCAGATATCGCAAACGGTACAAACAGAGTTGGCATACTTCTACAGTCTATTGCTGGAGCTCGCCGCTTCCATCAAAAAGGTAAACTAGAACCACACACCATTGTCCCAACACTGATCCCTACCCTAAGCGGCTCATTGCTTGGAGCCTTACTAGCCTCCTACCTACCTGTCCTCTGGCTGAAACCGGCACTGCTGGGCACCATGTTGCTAATGGCCGCCATCATGCTAGTGAAGCCGTCAGTGGTAGCGCCGCCTATTGGTACGCCAACCTATACCCTTAAGGACAGGCCTATTGCCTGGGTTGGATTGTTTATGGGGGGAATTTATGGCGGCTTTATCCAGGCCGGCATTGGCTTTGTCTTTATCGTAGTGCTCGCAGGCACCCTACGCTATGACCTAGTCCGCACCAATGCTCTAAAAATGGCAATCACGGCTGCACTAACCTTGGTGGCTCTTACCGTTTTCATAGTTCGCAAACAGGTACTTATTATTCCGGGCCTGGTGCTAGCAATCGGCATGGTGCTCGGTGCCCTAGCCAGTGTGCAATTCGCCATCAATGTGAAACAAGATGTGCTGAAATGGATCATGTTTATTATGGTGATACTAGTTTGCCTTCAGGCCTACTTCAGTTAATCAAATTTCTGTAGGTATAAAAAAAGAGAGCATCGGCTCTCTTTTTTTATACCTAGAATTTTTATTCCACAAAAGGCATGAAACGACCCAGAACAATCACAATAACCCATATAACCAATGACAGCGCACCAATGACTTTTGCCCTGAAATCTGCATCTTCACCATCGGCAAGTTTAATCAGGTCCTTATGTTCTCCAAACCAAAACCATAAAGCATTTAGGCCAGCTATGATCACTAAACCCATTTTCCACTGAAAGGCAATGTTTGGACCGTAGCGAAGAGGGTTTGAGGCAATGAATACTATTCCTGACATCAGGTTAATGGCAAATCCCAGTATAGCTATTGGAATAAATTTCATGGCAGCCTGCATGTTGATGAATCGCGCGAAACCGACTACACGTAAATCTATGATTAGCAGAGATCCAAAAAGCAGTGAAAGGCCAAAAAAATGTGCGGTCTCTGCTGTAACGAAAATCCAGGCTGCATCTCGCGCGGTAACACCCAGTGCTGAAGCACCTAACCAGTCAAATGTTGGTTGCATAAATTCCATCTAACACCCCCTTACTGTAAATAAGCCATCAGGCGGCCGGTGATAATTGCACCGCCCCAGGAGGCTAAACATACTACTGAAATTAACATGGTTATTTTTTCATCTCGGCTACTGCGTATTCGGTTCATGAGGACCTTGAGGAGAATTCCGCCAAAAATAATCAGCGCGATCTTGATCAAAAAAGCTCCCTGAAAGATGAAGGTAGAAAATGCTCCAGAAAGAAGAAGCAAACCGGAAACTAGGTTAAGACTAAAACCTGCCCAGCCAATCATGAAAATGCGATCATAGGCGTTAACAGAAATGCTTTTAGCGAAACCGAGAACTCGTAAATTGAAGGCAATAACAACGCCCATCACCGTCATCATGCCAAGACCATGGGCTGCAAGGATAGTTGGGTAAGCCCAAAAATCGCCATACATCCCATAAACCCACTGACCAATTGGGCTCAGCTCAATGGAACACACTAAGCCAACTGGCTCAAAACATCCAAAATCCATAGGCAAACCTTTTTAATATACCGCTTTGACGGTTTTACAGTATTAGCATAAATTTGCGGGAACCGGTCTTGGCTGAGTCACTGCTCTGATCAATACCAGAGCTGCCTTATGCCGCCCCCAAGAATAAAGTGCAAGCACTTTCAAATCAGGCGCTAAAGTAAACTAGATCCCTTTAATAATCAAGTTTGCGCAGCCCTCCTCAAACTATAAGCCATCCATTAGAATCCCATAATGAAATGCATATGTTAGTGGAAATATTACAATATAATAACCACTGGCCAAATCAACCTTTGCTGGGTATAAGAGGGAGTTTGATTGACATTAAAGTATGAAGATTTTTTATCTTTCTTAAAGTATTTCCCCTAGCCAGTCAGAAATATCGGCAATTTCCTCAGCACAAACGGAGTGGGGCATAGGGTATATATGGAAGTGCGGCTTGTAACCAAGTTCCTTCAGCATAAGCAAACTTTTTTCTGCAAGTGAGATATTGAGCACGGCATCCTGCGTTCCGTGACAGACAAGGATGGGCAAATGGAGGTTGGCCGGATGCGGACTGAGTGCTTCAGCAGTCGGAAAAAAAGATGACAGTGCCATCATGCCTGCCAGTGGTTTGTCATAGCTGAGGCCGGCCTGATAGTTAACTGCACCGCCCTGGGAAAAACCGGCCAGCACAATGCGCCGGCTATCGATACCCTGTTCTATTTCCCGGTCAATCAGTTTATGAACAGCCATCACGGATGACAGTAATTGCGAAATATTAAAATTTCGGCTGCCATCCTCGAGCGCACTTATATCGAACCAGGCCGGCATGACGTAGCCCTGATTGAGTGTTACTGGAATGGTCGGGGCATGTGGAAAAATAAATCGTACGGCACTGCCCTCGGGTAAGCGTAACTGTGGCACGATAGGCTCAAAATCATGACCATCAGCACCGAGTCCGTGCAGCCAGATAATTGCGGCATTGGCAGTCTGTTCAGGTTCTACGATGACCGCTGGCAGATAGTCACTCATTGCAAGCTGTCTCTTGAGGCTTCATTCGACTGAAGTGGGAAAGAACAGGCCGCGCAAGCAAATTAGTGCATGGAACAGACAATCAGGCACTTTTCATCAGGGTTTTAATGTCTTCAGGCTTGCTATCAAAACGTTCATGCAGGAAATGCACAATGGCATCAGGCTCATCAAGCCAACGGACTTTACCCTTTTCTTCGATACGCAGACAGGGCGATTTCAGTTTTCCGTATTCAGCCAGCAGCTTGTCCTGATGAATACTGTATTTACTGAAGTCCCGGCATTCGATTTCAATGTTTAGCCGACGAATCTCTCGTCTAGGCAGCCGGCTGGCTGAACAACCCTTATAGTCATAAAGGGCAATACAGCTGGCTTCCTTGGCCAAGCGTCTGGCTTCCTGCTCGGATCGCTTTATTGGCTGAGGCTCAAACAGGCGGTCAAGCAGATTAAAAAAAGCGGTTCTGAGGGCGCGCTGGATACTTTTTAACATCGATTACTTAGGCTGAAAAAAATATGTGCTGCTCGAAAAAAGGCGGCATTATCCATAAAGGCCTCCGGCCTGTCGAGTCTTTTTAAAAACTAATGAACAGCCTCAGGGAAGCACTTTCCCGTCTAGGTAATACCAGTTGCCCTTTTCGCGCTGGAACAGTGAAATTTCATGATGAGTTTTTACCAATGCATCTTCTTCCTTAAAAGATGCCTGGAATTCAACCTGACCACGGTCTCCCTTTTGGAGGTGGCGTACTATCTTAAGACTTTGCCAATCGTAGTCAGAGCCGTTAAGGTCAGCTATGCCAATATTATTTCTGGTCATAGGATGCCAGGTTTCCTTTAAAAAATCGCCATATCCCCCGAGGGCATAAGCTGCATAACGGGCCCGTACCAGTTGGCGAACCGTTTTTGCCTTTTCTTTGCCCTGTAGTAGGGGTTCGCAGCACTGCGCAGCATTTTTTTTACTACCGCAAATACATAAAGCCATATTTGTACCTCAGACAGAGATCATGTTGGCGTGTAAACAAGGACATTTACAGATCCAGGATTGCTTCAAAGAAGTTGCCCAGATCTAAGACCGAAATAATCATTGTTTTTGCACTTTGTGGCCGCAACATAAACCACTACTTTTGTAGAATCAATCATTAAAAAACCATGGCCTTGAGAAGATTAGCAATTTTGCCATAAACGTGTTTATATCTCTTTTGACCCCATTATTTGGGGCTTTAGTGAGATTATTGATGAACTTGAAAGTACTACTCAGAAGCCTGCCGGACTGACACCAATAAATCATGTATGAGTTTTTTTTCAACTACCCTCGCGCTGTCTTTGAAGAGAGTGATTTCATATTAGCCAGTGACTGGCCGATGTGGTTGCTAGGCACCTTATTTATTCTGGCAACGGCAGCCTGCATTTTTATGCTGGCCTGGAAACGTAAAGTACTCAACTGGCTACAGCTTGTCAGCATTGGCTTGATGCAAGGCCTGATGGTGGCTCTGGTGTTATTCGTACTCTGGCAACCGGCACTGATGACCGAGCGCCTGGTCGGGGGTGAAAATGCTGTTGCTATTTTGCTGGATACCTCAGCCAGCATGGCCATTCAGGAAGATGGGCAGACCCGCATGAACTTAGCTCAGGGACTGCTGAATGAAGAGGGTCTGGCGAAAATTTCCCAGACATATGAAGTCCTTTCATATGGATTTACCGATACCGCCTTCGAACTGGAGAACTTTATGAGCCTGCCTGACCCGGGCGAAGCATCCAAGATCGGCGAATCAGTTCTGCAGACCCTGCGCGCGGCAAACAATACTTCCCTGGGCGCGTTGATCATAATCAGCGATGGCGCAGATAATAGTGGTAATATTGATGCGGCCACACTGAATGAAATACAGTCTTACGGTGTGCCAATTCACGCAGTGGGTATCGGCTGGGAAAGTATTCCACAAGATCTGGAAATGGCCCAGGTTCTGCTGCCGCAAAAAGCCCTACCTGGCACTACGCTAGCGGCTGGTATCACTATCATTCATGATCAGGGTGGACTGGCCAGGGTCAAGGTTTATGACGGTGAGCAGCTGCTAAGCACTGAGGAAATACAGCTCTCCGCCAATCAAAACATTACTACCGCCTTTATCGATGTGGAAGTAAATGAACCAGGCGAACTCGATTTGCGATTTTCCATTGACCCCATCAATGGTGAGCGAAACCTGGCAAACAATACCCGCGCACAGGTTATCGATGTTCCAGAAGGCTCTTACCGCATTCTATACGTGGAAGGTGAGCCTCGCTGGGAGTACAAATTCATGCAACGCGCGCTGGCTGAAGATCCCAGTGTGCAGCTGACAACACTATTGAGGGTCACTCCCAACAAATATTACCGGCAAGGTATCGATGATCCAGGCCAACTGGAAAGCGGCTTTCCTACTGAGCGCGCTGAACTGTTCTCCTACGATGCGTTGATAATCGGCAGTGTCGAGTTGGCAGAATTCAGTGAAGAGCAGCAGCAGCTAATTCACGATTTTGTCAGTGAACGGGGCGGAAGCCTGATGATGCTGGCTGGTCTTAATGGCCTGGGCCTAGGTGGCTGGCATCAGTCAGTTGTGAATGAAGTTTTACCCTCTCGTTTATCCGATACCGATACAGCTTTTGTCAGACAGCAGGTCAAGGTCATACCAACACCCGCGGGTCTGGCTTCTCCGATATTACAGCTCAGCAACAGCAACGCAGGAAATGCCGAACGCTGGAATGCCTTGCCAAACATTGCCGACTACCAAACACTGGGCCCCTTGCGTCCGGCGGCAACCACTCTCCTGCAAATAGATGTGGATGGAGAGTTGCATCCGCTTCTGATCACCCAACCATTTGGTCGTGGCCAGAGTTACATTCTGGCAACGGGTGGCACCTGGCGCTGGCAGATGAGTATGCCTCTGGAAGATCTGTCCCATGAAACTTTCTGGCGGCAAATGGCGCGCTCACTTGTGGCCAACTCACCATTGCCCTTTGAACTGAGCACCACGCTGGAAGATGAAGAAATTCGAATACGGGCAGAGATCCGCGACCCAGAAGCCGAAGAAAATCAGGGGCTCGCTGTTTCCGCTGTGATATCACCGCAGTACGGCCCGGCCATGACGCTCGAACTGCAGGCCTCAGCCACCGAACCCGGGGTCTTTGAAGCACGCTTCACGCCTCAGGAAACCGGCATTTTTACGGTGGAAGCCATTTCACGGGTTAACGATTCACCCATTGAATCCGTGCGCTCGGCCATTCGCTATGAAGAGAACCAGGAGTTTTTCAACATTCGCCAGAACCGGAGCCTTCTGAGTAGCCTGGCTGCCGCAACCGGCGGCCAGTACTGGGATCCTGCAGGCTGGGATGAACTACCGGAAGCTATTTCCTATTCAAGTGCTGGCATTACAGAACAGGATATACGCTATTTGTGGGATGCCCCGATTATTTTCCTGCTTCTGGTTCTTCTCAAGACCACTGAGTGGTTACTTCGACGGCACTGGAGAACCATCTGATGAAAAATTTTTGCCAGCTCGGCGCCCTCGTCCTATGCTTTTTCTGCCTGCCGGCACAGGCTGATCTTTATGTGACCATTGTGCAGGGCATGGGTGGTGAGCCCCGATTTGAAGAACAGTTTCATGAACAGAGTCGCCTGCTCGCCGAGGCTTCTAGGGCACTGACCGATATCGAAAAAATCAGTCTGTTCCGGGGCGAAGACGCATCACGAGATAAACTGCTCAGCCATTTTGCTGCCATAAGCAGCCAGATGAGTGAAGATGATCGCGCTGCTATTTATCTGATTGGTCATGGCTCCTATGATGGTGAAGCCTACAAGTTTAATATCCCTGGCCTGGACATCAACACCGACGATATCCTCGAGATCATGTCCTCCTTACCCGGCGAGAACCATTTTCTACTGAATACCTCCAGTACCAGCGGTGCTCTGCTTGAGCCCCTAGCCAGTGAGGGGCAAATCCTTGTAACGGCCACACGCAGTGGTAACGAAAGAAATGCCACTTACTTCGGGCAATATTTTGTAGACGCACTAAGCAATGAGGAGGCTGACCTCAACAAGAACAACAATATCAGTATTCAGGAGGCTTTTGACTTCGCCGAGCGCCAGGTCGCTGATTACTTTGAAAGCCAGGGGCAGCTGGCAACCGAGCATCCCGAGATTCGAGGGGACGGTGCGGCACAATTTACGCTGGCACGACTGGATCTGGCCACCATTGATACCAGCGGCAATCCGGAGCTGGCCGATTTGCAGCAACAACGTGAAGATATCAATCGCAAGATTGAAGATTTGCAGCTGCGCAGAAATGAATTTAGCAATTCAGACTATATTCAGCAACTTCAGGCTCTGATCCTTGAATCTGCCCGAATCAATGAAGAAATTGACCAATTATCCAGCGAATAGATGACCCTTATAGCGACTAACAGGCTTCCCTTGCTCAAGCGATCTGCTGTGATATTAGCCTGTTGTTCAGGACTTTGCTGTTCTTCACTACAAGCACGTGAGCATTTGCTGGGCGCGGTAGATAACGACACGCTGCTGGCCTGTGAAGACTTGCACTGGTCTGGCCAGTCAGTCGAAGCCGAAGCTTGCTATCTGGCTATTATCCGAACGCCGAACCCGCCTGAAATACAGGCAGAAGCAATGTGGGCACTGGGCGAACTCTACACGGCTGATGAACTGTTTGAACAGGCCGCCGAACTGAGCCCTGATAATGCCATGATTCTGGTGCGTACTGGGGAACTCTACATGAGAACCTACCAGTACCAGGATGCCTACAACTTCTTCGCTCAGGCCCTGCAGATTGAGCCCAATAATGCCTGGGCTCATATCGGCGCTGCCGAAGCGCTGGCAACCGGAGGTAACCCAGAGGAAGTCAACATGCACTTGGAGGCCGTGCAGACCTATTTCGCCACCCCTCCGGGAGCCCGCCTCAGAGTCATGCTGATGTCAATCAATTCAGTGATGGAGCGCGACCAGTATGAAATTGCTGCCGAGCAGCTGGATGATGCCTGGGAGTTGGCAGAAAGCGAAAATCTGCCGAGCATGCATATTAATGCTCTGGAAGCCGCCCTGGCGTTCGTCACCCGCCGCAATAGCGAAGTTCAAGCTTATATCGATGCTGCTCTGGAAGAAGCGCCAAACTTCGGTGACGCCTACGCTATTCCAGGCTACTTTGCTTCTATCACACGACGCTATCAGGAATCCGGCGAATTTTATCAGAAGGCGGTTTTTCTGGAACCTGAGCACTGGAATGCCCATCTGGAGCTGGGTCAGAATTCCCTACGCCTGAATCATATCGAAGAGGGCATTGAGCATATTCGCATTTCCTATGAGGGCGATGGTTTCAACCCTAAAACTCTCAACATGATGCGGCTGCTGGATACCTTCAGCGAAGATTTCATTGATCTGAGTTTTCCTGAGCCCGGACAGGGCAGCGGCATTCCGGAGCTGGTTTTACGACTTGACCGTGACGAGGCGAATGTACTGTCACCCTATGCCCGTGAACTGGCTGAAGCCAGCATGCTGACTTTTGAAGAGCGCTATGATTTTGTTGCACGGCAACCAGTGACCATAGAAATTTTTCCCAACCATGAAGATTTTGTCGTGCGCTCCATCGGCATGCCGGGTGTCGGCATTCTCGGGGTCACCTTCGGCTACCTGTTTGCGATGGATTCACCCACCGGTCATCCGGATGAAACCTATCACTGGGGAACTACCCTGTGGCATGAAATGGCTCACGTCTATACCCTTGAAGCTTCTGAGCATGGCGTCCCTCGCTGGTTCAGTGAGGGAATCTCGGTTTACGAGGAATGGAATACTGGCCCGATTCCCGGTATCAAAATTCCGGCTGGCGTCCTGGACGCCATGGCGCAGGATCTTTTTTTACCAGTGGGTCAGCTGGATGATGGGTTTATGCGCCCCTCCTATGAAAATCAAGTCATAGTTTCCTATATGCAGGCC
>JAYQVM010000017.1:0-23353 GCA_038148435.1 Gammaproteobacteria bacterium
GCCCCACTTCTATACCGTTTCTATGCAGGTTGTCTGCCAGATCCCTGACCTGATCACGACGGTTGGCAAATACGATAATGCGTTCACTACCTTCGCGTAGTATTAGGTTGTAGAGTAGCTTATACTTCTCTTCAGTTGTCACCAGATAGACTTTTTGATCAACCGTCTCCGTGGTTACTTTCTCCGGCTCAACTTCTACCCTTATTGGATTCATCGCCCAGCGTTCAGCCAGTACAAGAATATCTTCCGTAAATGTCGCACTATAAAGCATAGTCTGCCGATATGCCTTTTTCGGACAGGCTGAAATAATCTGTCGAACTTGGGGAATGAACCCCATATCAAGCATGCGGTCAGCTTCATCAATAACCAGTAATTCTATCAAGCTTAGATCGATCTTCTGGCTGCCGAGAAAATCTATTAGACGACCTGGAGTGGCAACCACGATATCAACAATGGATTCTTCAAGAGCTGTCAACTGTTTCTGGTAATCAATACCGCCGACCAGGGTGAGCGTTTTCAATTCGGTATATTTGCTTAGTGCAGCTGCATCTTTGGCGATCTGTAGTACCAGCTCACGAGTGGGAGCAATAATCAGGGCCAGGGGTTCCCCCACATAGCGCTCACCCTCTTCCTTACGGCGGTAAAGGTCACTGATAATGGCTGTCAGAAAAGCCGCTGTTTTGCCTGTGCCGGTCTGAGCTCGTCCGGTGATATCATTGCCTTTGAGGGTGATCTTGAGGCTGCTGGCCTGAATCGGCGTGCAAAACTCAAAACCCAGGTCATCAAGGGCTTGCAGAAGTGGCTGTGGAAGGTCCAGTTCAGAAAAGCGCATTTTTTTTTCGACAGCGGCTTGATCACTTTTAATAGCAGATGGGTGAAGCGGAGCCTGGCTAACAGACTCCTTGTTTTCTTCAATCACTGAAAATTCCCGGATTTTGGCTGACTTGTATCATGATGCTGTGCCAGCATAGCATAGGTGATATTCTTAGCGCATATCTAGTTACCCAATCATAGAGGGAAGTCTAAATTAGGCAATAAAAAAAGAGGAAGCCTAAAGCTTTCTCTTTTTTTGACATGGGCTGTGATGAATACGAGCCCCTTGAATGTATGAGTCTATCTGTTGCTTACTCGCCTTCTGGCAGCTGGCAATAAGCGCAGATTTTGTTACCGAAAGGATCGCGCAAATAAGCACCATACGCGTTACCAGGCGCATTGGGACGCTTGCCAGGAGCACCTTCATCACTACCACCATTGTTCAGCCCCCCAGCATAAAAGGCATCAACTGCTGCTGAATCAGCAGCTGCAAAGCCAATGGTACCACCATTTGCATGCGTTGCTTCCTTGCCATCGGCTGGCTTTAACACTAGAAAAGTGCTGTTTTCAGTTGCATAAACACATGCACGGTCATGCATGATTCCGGCACTTTGAATGCCCAGTGGAGCCAGGGCTGCATCATAAAATTTCTTCGACGTTTCTAGGTCATTAGAACCAACACAGATATGGGTAAACATACATACTCCTTATTACTAGTATTTTTTAATAACATTATTTTGGTCTATTATATAACAAGTTGCTTAGAAAGCATGCGATTTTTATTCGCTTGCATGCCCCTACTTTGCACAAACAGGACAGAGGGGATCCTGCTGTAGGGTCATTTCACGCCATTGCATGACTGCTGCATCAAACAGCAGGAGTCTGCCCCTCATCGTTTCGCCCACTTCGGCAATCAGCTTAATTGATTCCATGGCCTGCATGGCACCAATGATTCCGACCAGTGGCGCCATCACCCCGTTTTCTGCACAGCTCATTGAAAATTCACTATCGATATCATACAGACACTGATAACAGGGACTGTCTTCCTGCCGTTGATCAAAAACACTCAGCTGGGCTTCCATGCGGATGGCTGCACCTGAGACCAGCGGAACCCTATGCATCCTAGTGAACTGATTGATTGCCAGGCGTGATTGAAAATTATCGGTACAGTCCAGCACCACATCCGCCTTACTGATTTCCATGGATAGGCGTTCGTCTTCCAGTTTTTCCATCAATGCAGTGACGGCAATACTAGGGTCTAGCTGCTTAAGGCAATCTTTCAGCGAGGCAGCTTTGTTCAGGCCCAATGCAGCTGTATGGTATGCAATCTGTCGTTGTAGGTTAGACAGTTCAAGCTCATCTCCATCTGCAATTATCAGCTCACCGACACCAGCAGCAGCCAGATACATGGCAGCCGGACAGCCCAGACCCCCAGCACCGACAATGAGCACTCTGGACTGCAGTAAACGTTCCTGTCCGGCAATATCAAACTCAGGTAACATGATTTGCCTGCTGTATCTCAATAACTGTTCGTCATTCATCTACGGTTCCATTGATCTGCGCCAGTGCCTAATAACACCTCTGAAAATTTCTTTTTATACAGTCGGCCACTCTCTGCTTCTGCAATTGCAGGCTTTGTGTATCAAGTAGCCCTGCCAGCCTGTTAAGCTTAGCATCAGCCTGAGGATAGGCTACTTGCGCAGCCAGGGCATACCAGTAAAATGCCAGCGGCAAATTGCGCTCAGTACCCTGAGCATTTTCATACATGGCAGCTAGTGCATACATAGCGCCAGCATGGGCCTGAGCGGCAGCTTTTCTCAGCCAGCCCTGCGCTGCCTTATCATCTTCCGCCGCTCCGATCCCTTCAGCCAGCCACAGACCGATAATATATTCCGCTTCCGGTAGAGTCTGTTCGGCTGCCAGGATATACCAGCGGAAGGCTTCGAAGCGGTTGGCGACAACCCCCTCACCATAACGATAAAAATCCCCAAGCATAAATTGCGCCTGCGGATCATTACCGGCTTCAGCTGCCTGCAGAAGCCAGTTTAGGGCCAGCTCAGAATTCTGCTCAACCCCCTCTCCCAGCCGATAGAATTGCGCCAGGTTAAATTGCGCCTGCACATGACCCCGTTCAGCTGCACGTAGGTACCAACCAAGTGCTGCTGGAAAATCCGCTTGAACAACATCATAAAAAATAGCAACTTCATATTGCGCTTGCGCATCGCCCGCCTTTGCCTCTTGCAGGACATCCGGTGATAGTTGTTCCTGCGCCATGCTTAAAGCAGCTAGCAGGCTTGCCAGTATGAATAAATAAAGTTCGACGAATTGTTTCATCTCATGCGAGCCAGGGTGACACGATCGTGACCGGCTAGGTCTTTGTTAGTCTGGATCTCATTGTAACCATATTTTTCAAGCATTTGTCGCAAGTGGGCTGCCTGCTCAAAACCATGTTCCAGAAGCAGCAAACCTTGTGGCCGAAGATAATACTGGGCCTGACTGGCAATGACTTGCAAGTCAGCGAATCCTGATTTACTGGAGACCAGTGCAGAGCGCGGTTCAAACTGCACATCACCCTGCTGCAAATGCGGATCCGCTTCATCTATGTAGGGAGGATTAGCGATTATCGCATCCAGTTTTTCTCGTTCGCTAAAAATTTCGCACCAGTTTCCCAGACGAAAATCAAGATTAGATACTTGCAGTGAGCGCGCATTTTCACGAGCTACTTGCAGGGCTTTGGGACTGTGATCACTTGCAATCACCTTCCATTGTGGTCGTTCTTTTGCCAGTGCCAGCGCAATCGCGCCCGATCCGGTTCCAAGATCAGCCAGCACCATTTTTTCTGCAGGTAACAAGGCAAGTGCCAGCTCGATCAGCAATTCGGTTTCCGGACGCGGAATCAGCACAGCCGGACTGAGGTTCAAGCTGAAATTCCAGAATTGCCGAGAGCCCGTCAGGTAAGCAACTGGCTGCCCCGCTTGACGCGCTTCTATCAAGCCGAAGTATTGTTTTTCATTTTCGGCACTAATTTCATGCTCCGGCCAGGTGAGAAGATATTCCCGGGACTGTTTCAGGATATGTGCCAGCAGTAGCTGGGCATCCAGATAAGATGACTCTGCCTGGCCCAGACGATCTCGGGCCTCTTTGAGTATATTTTTAATCTGCACAGGCCAGACCTAAGAAGCTAGCTCCGCCAACTGATCAGCCTGATGCTCGTTGATCAGGGGCTGAATGATGTCGTCAAGATCCCCGGTCATTACATCATTCAACTTGTAAAGGGTGAGTTTGATGCGGTGGTCGGTGATACGTCCATCGGGGTAGTTATAGGTACGGATTTTTTCCGAGCGATCACCACTGCCGACCAAGTTGCGTCTTTCACTGGAAAGTTCTTCCTGCTGTTGAGCTTCGGCAGCTGCCTGGAGACGAGCCTGCAGTAGTGACATAGCCTTGGCTTTGTTCTTGTGCTGAGATCGCTCATCCTGACATTCAACCACAATACCCGTCGGCAAGTGGGTGAGTCGTATTGCTGAGTCAGTTTTATTAACGTGCTGACCTCCGGCCCCGCTGGCACGGAAGGTATCCACTCGTAGGTCATTTTTATTTATTTCAATCTGTTCCAGATCTTCCACCTCGGGCATCACGGCTACTGTACAGGCAGAGGTATGCACCCTTCCCTGAGTTTCAGTTTCCGGGACACGCTGAACGCGGTGTGCGCCGGATTCAAATTTCAGCCGGGCATAGACATTTGCTCCTTCAATACGTGTGATGATTTCCTTAAAGCCACCATGTTCACCGGGACGCTCGCTGATCACCTCGAGTTTCCAGCGCTGCCTTTCGGCATAGCGCGCATACATGCGATAAAGATCGCCGGAAAAAATCGCTGCTTCATCACCACCGGTACCTGCGCGAATTTCAAGAAACACATTACTGGAATCACGGGAGTCCTTTGGCAACAAGAGTTTTTGCAGGCAGGCTTCTAGATCAACCAGCTTATCCTGCGCTTTTGCAGCTTCATCTTCACCCATTTGCCTTAGCTCTGCATCGCTGTCTTGCTGCATAATCAGCGCTTCCATGAGATCCTCCTTGGTATGGACATATTCACGATAGCTCAGTATCACCGGATCCAGTTCGGAATACTCCATGGAGTAGGCCCGAAACTTATCTTGCATGGAAATGACTTCCGGGTCGCTCATTAGCGCTTCCAGTTCTTCATAACGCTCACTTAAATTTTGTAATTTCTCAATGATAGACGCTTTCATTTGCTACTCTTGTTGATCTTCATAATCCTGGTTGGTCGGAGTGGCTTCTTGGCTCTCTAGCTCAAACAGTATTTGCGCAAGTTGTATGAGTTCTTCATGACCCTCAGCGCTGGCCCTCTTCATCTGAACGCTTGGCGAGTGAATCAGCTTATTGGTCAGCAGTCTTGCCAACTGATTCATCACAACCTTAGGATCTTCTCCACTTTCAAGAGATCTCAGTGCTTTTTGTAGCTCTTCATCACGAATTTTTTCGGCCTTTTCTCGAAAGGCTTTCAGGCTGGATACAATATTGCGTGAGCGGAGTTTCTTGCGGAATTGCTCTAGCCCCTGATTAATGATCGCCTCAGCTTCAGCTGCGGCATTCTGACGACTTTTAACGCTGGCATCAATGACTTCCTTAAGATCATCCACGCTATAAAGATAAGCATCCGGTAAGTCAGCCACTTCCGGTTCGATATCGCGCGGCACAGCCAGATCAACCATAAAAATCGGCTTATGTTTGCGGGCCTTGAGTGCTTTTTCTACGGCTCCCTTTCCAAGAATCGGTAGCTGGCTGGCGGTAGAGGAGACCACGATATCGGCATGCATCAGTAGCTCGGGAATTTCCGAGAGCAGGACTACTCTAACCCCGTATTTCTCTTTTAATTCCAGCGCATGGGTTAGCGTTCGGTTGGCCACCACAATATTACTGACATCATTTTGCCGTAGATGCTGCACCACCAGTTCGATGGTCTTGCCGGCCCCAATCATCAGGGCCGATGCCTTAGACAAATCGGCAAATATCTGCTGAGCCAGCGCAACAGCGGCAAAGGCAACGGAAACCGGGCTTTCACCTATGGCCGTATCCGTCCTGACTCGCTTGGCTATGGCAAAGGTTTCTTCAAAAATCTGGTTAAGACTGCTATCAACACTACCAGCTTCCCGAGCAACAGCATAAGCAGATTTTATCTGCCCCAGAATCTGGGGCTCTCCAAGCACCATCGAATCAAGGCCGCTGGCAACTTTCATGACATGCCTGACGGCATCATCATCCCAATACACATACACGGCCTGCCTAAGTTCTGCCGGGGTAAGCTGATGATACTCTCCCAGCCAGTTGAGTACGGCCTCTTCTATGAATTGCCGCTGTTGTTGGGTTTCGGACAAGTGAGTGGGAACGCAATATAGTTCTGTGCGGTTGCAGGTAGACAGTATGGCCAGCTCGCCGAGTTCTGCGCAGGCACAAGCCTGTTTCAAAGCCTCATGCATCATTTCTGGTGCAAAGGCAACTTTTTCCCGAATGGCTATACTCGCCGTGTTGTGATTAATGCCCAGCAGTAGTGTAGCCATGAAAGCGCTTGTTCAAAGGATTGATTCTCATTAAAACACGGTATTTTACTCAATAGTGTAGTCACTGACTAATAAGACTGGCTATACTTCAAAATATGAAAAGCACCCTGAAGTGCATATCCTCAATTTTATGCGGCATGCTTGTGCTGAGTACTGGCTGTGCTAGTAATCAAAGCGGTCAGGTACCAGAGCCTCTAGACCCTGCCTTGCAGACGGCCAGTGGGGCAGAATCTGCCGAGCCTGTCAGCACAGAAGCACGTGCCCTCTCCGCCCCCGATCAGGAAATTGTCTATGGCCAATTCCCGGAAGACATCCTGACACGGGTAATAATTGCCGAACTTGCTGGGCAACGAGGGCTCAATCAGACTGCTCTGGAAGAATACCGGACCCTGGCACTTGAAACACAGGATCTAGGCATTATCAGGCAAGCCTTTCGAATAGCCTCTTTTATGCGTGATACCGAGGCAGCACTTCAGATTAATGCTCTGTGGCTGGAGCAGGAACCTGATTCAGAAGAAGCATTGCGCTCACAAGCCTATCAACTGATCACAGCAAATCGTCTGCTGGAAGCACTCGATCTGTTCAGGCAAATGCATTCACTCAACTATGAAGTTGATTACCGTCTGATTAGTAACCGTAGCGAAAACAATATTGGAACACAACAACAACTTGGCGAGCTTATAGCTGATTTCGAAGCACAACTGCAAAGTTTTCCAGATGATCTTTCCCTGCGCTTGGCACTGGCGCAGCTCTATCGGCAGGATGAGCGACTGTATGATGCCTATGAGCTGCTGCACCAGCTGGCAAAGGAATTGGAAGAACCGGTTGACATTATTCTGGCAGAATTTGCCATACTCGAAGAAATGGGGGAGTCTCGCCAGGCCCGACTTTACCTAGAAAACAGTGTACGAGCTTACCCCGAGAATACACAATTACGCTTTAGTTTCGGTCGCAAACTGTTAGAAGAAGGTGAATACAACGCCGCCATGCAGCAATTCGAAATCATCTTGGAATACAATCCTCAGGATTTTGACATGCTGTATTCACTGGCACTCATTGCCATTGAAGCGGATCAGTACGAGATCGCCAAAAACCACTTTCAACGCCTTCTGATGAATGGCCAACGCAGCAATGATGTGCATTTTTATCTGGGGATGATCAGCCAGGAGCAAAAAGATCCTGCTCAGGCAATTGAACATTATTTACAAGTCAGTGGTGGAAATAACAACCTGGTTGCTCTGCGTAACTACCTGGAGTTGATGATTGATGAAGGACGCTATCCCGAAGCCAGTGAACGCCTGCGCGGTATTCGTTTCAGACGCCCGGAAATTAATACAACCCTGCTGACCGTTGAAGCTAATCTGCTTTATGAAAAGCAGGATTATGAAAAAGCGCTAAGCTTTCTAAACCGAACCATTGATAATTATCCAGACGATACCCAGTTACGTCAGCTGCGCTCCCTTGTAGCCCAAGAAACTAATAATCTCTCTCTTATGGAAGCCGATTTACGGGAAATTATGCGCCTGGACCCGGGAAATCCATCTGCTTTCAATACGCTCGGCTACTTTCTGGCCGACCGGACTGAGCGCTATGAAGAAGCCTATGAGCTTATTCTGCGTGCTATTGAGCTCTCACCGAATGACCCCGCTATCATCGACAGCCTAGGATGGGTTCAGTACAAGCTGGGTATGTTCGAACAGGCCCGTATCAACCTCGAGCTGGCCTTCGAACTCTTCCCAGACCACGAAGTCGCAGCCCACCTGGGCGAGGTCCTATGGGTGCTCGGTAATCGTGAGACTGCCCGGGAAATTTGGCAGGATGCTCTAGAAGTACAGCCGGAAAGTGAGTTTATCCTCAACACCATGGAGCGACTCAACGGTCAGTCATCCACTTAAGCAAGCACATGTACCTAAATTTCCCGATCAGGATTCTTTTGCTGTCAGGCTTGATTATGCTCCTTGCAGCATGCCAATCCAATGCCGTCTTGCAACTGAGAAACTGGGAAAATCATCGGTTTCTGGTCGAGAATCAGTCAAGCTGGACTCTGCAGGGTCGCCTTAACATTCGAGAGCAAAACAACTCGAACACCGTCGCCATCCACTGGCAGCAGTTTGAAAACAGTTTTGAAATCAATCTCAACGGAACCCTCGGCCTGGCTGCCACCACCATAAGCGGAAACTCAAAGGGCGTGAGTCTGCAACGCGCCAATGAGGAAACCGTTTGGGCCGATAGTCTGAGGGACTTTACCCGCGACTTCATGGCTTTTGAATTTCCCGCCGAGGTGCTGTATTACTGGATAAGGGGTATCCCTGCTCCCGGTAGCACAGCAGATATCGAGCTCAATGAGCAGGAACTGCTGCAGGTGCTGCGACAAAGTGACAGCCTAGGCAGGCTGTGGCAGTTGAAATATGACCGCTATCAGTCTGCCGAAGGTCTTAGCCTCCCTGGACGGATTCACATGTCCCAGGCTGACTATGAGCTGACCCTGCTGATTCAATACTGGCAGCTTGACGCCGAGGATGCCTAGCAGCAGTGCTTAGTCTGATGGCTCCGGCCAAGCTCAATCTCTTCTTGCATATCAATGCACGCCGCCAGAATGGCTATCATGAACTACAAACCTGTTTTCAGCTACTAGATTACGGCGATCAGCTGGATTTTGAGATCAATGAGAGCGGTAGCATCAGCCTCGAATCCAGCCTGGCTAGCCTTTCTAACTCCTTCAATCTGGTACACAGAGCGGCCGTCCTTCTGCAAGCTAAAAGTGGTCATTCACTTGGCGCCACGATCCGTTTACGCAAGCAATTGCCTCTGGGTGCCGGCCTGGGAGGTGGCAGTTCTGATGCCGCCACAACTCTGCTGGCTCTCAACAATCTTTGGGACTGTGGCTTGAGCAAGCATGAGCTGGCAGCACTGGGCCTGCGTCTGGGTGCCGATGTGCCAGTATTCATCCATGGCCATTCCAGCTGGGCTGAAGGGCTGGGAGAAATTCTGCAGCCCCTGGAACTGCCCGAGCGCTGGTATTTGGTTATTACGCCTGCCTGTGAAGTGCCTACCGCCGAAATTTTTTCCCACCAGCAATTGACAAGAAACACAGCGACCATCAAAATATCGGGCTTTCCATTTTCGGGCACCAGGAATGATTGCGAAGCAGTCGCCGTAGCGCTTTACCCTGAAATTGGAGCTGCTTTGGACTGGCTTGGCTACTATGCCCCAGCACGTATGACAGGAACCGGATCCAGTGTATTCGCGGATTTTTCGGGCAGGGCAGCAGCAGAATCAGTGTTTCGCAAGTTGCCGGACACGATGCGCGGCTTTGTGGCAAGGGGAATCAACAAATCTCCAGTACTGCAAGCCCTTGAAGAAATTTAGCGTACCAATAATGCGAACAGGAAATAGATGGGGTGTCGCCAAGCGGTAAGGCACAAGGTTTTGATCCTTGCATGCGGAGGTTCGAATCCTCCCACCCCAGCCATTTCAATACAAGACATAAGAATTCAAGCAAGACACACTCAACACGATAAATAGAGGATGACATGCCAAAAAGTTTAATGGTGTTTAGTGGTAATGCGAATCTAGAACTGGCACAAAATGTTGCCAAATGGCTGGGCGTACCGCTGGGACGTGCTGATGTTCAGCAATTCAGTGACGGTGAGAGCTATGTTGAGCTTAATGAAAATGTCCGCGGTCAGGATGTCTTCATTATACAGCCCACCTGCCACCCGACTAATGACAACCTCATGGAGCTGCTGCTGATGGCTGATGCCCTGCATCGCTCCTCAGCTGATCGTATCACAGCCGTTGTCCCCTATTTCGGTTATGCCCGCCAAGATAGACGAGTCAGATCGGCTCGTGTCCCCATCAGTGCTAAAGTGGTTGCGGACATGATCAGTGCAGCCGGTGTCAACCGTCTGCTAACAGTTGATCTACATGCTGAACAGATACAGGGCTTTTTCAGTATTCCGGTTGATAACGTCTATGGCTCGCCACTGCTAGTAGAAGACGTTGTGCGTCAGAATTATAAGAATCTGGTAGTGGTATCACCCGATATAGGCGGTGTGGTCCGAGCAAGGGCTTTTGCCAAACAGCTCGATGTGGACCTGGCGATTATTGACAAGCGCCGACCCAAAGCCAATGAATCACAGGTTATGCACCTGATCGGAGATGTTCAGGACAGAACCTGTCTGATCGTCGATGATATGGTTGATACTGCCGGCACCCTCTGCAAGGCAGCGGATGCCTTGAAAGAACAGGGTGCCACCAAAGTCGTGTCCTACTGTACACATCCGGTTTTATCAGGAGATGCTATTAACAACATTAACAATTCTTCACTGGATGCACTGGTCGTCACCGACACAATTCCCTTGAAGGAAAAAGCAAAGAATTGCAAAAAGATTCGTCAACTTTCACTCGCGAAGTTTCTGGGTGAATCCATTAGACGAGTTAGCAATGAAGAATCCGTCAGTGCTATGTTCGATCACAACTGATCACTGGCACTGGCGGTTTATTAACTCCTGATGTCGGCTGGTCGCAAGCTGACGTCAAGTAAATTAGGAGACTGTTATGTCCAAAAACGATTTTATTTTCGAGGCAAAAGCCCGAGAAGACGTAGGGAAAGGTGCGAGCCGCCGCCTGCGCCGAGTGGCCGGAGAAGTTCCTGCCATTATTTACGGCGGGGGTGAGCAACCGGTGCCGGTAACCATTCCTCACAAAGATCTTGCCCATGCCATTGAAAATGATGCTTTCTTTTCAAGCATCATCACCCTAAAAGTAGGCGGTAGTGAAGTCAGTTCGGTCATCAAGGACCTGCAAAGACACCCGGCCAAGCCTCGCATTCTGCATGCTGACTTTTTGAGAGTCAGGGCTGACCAGGAAATTACCGTCAGGGTGCCTCTGCGTTTTGTTGATGAAGACAAGGCAATAGGCGTCAAACAGGAAGGTGGCATCATTAACCATATGATTAATGAGCTTGAAATTTCCTGTCTACCAAAACATCTTCCCGAGTTTATTGAAGTCTTCATGGCCGAACTGAAAGTTGGTGATTCGATTCATATTGCAGATCTGGCCCTGCCGGAAGGCGTGACCAGTGCTGACCTCTCACATGGTGAAGAAAACAACCAATTGGTAGCCAGCTGTGTTATGCCGAAAGTGGAAGTCATTGAGGACGTGGCTGAAGGCGCTGAGTCCGGAGCCGGAGAAGCTGCCGAATCGAATGATGCCGGCGCTGCTGAAGGCGATGACAAAGCTGACGAGTAAGCACGCTTACTGAAAGCATATGAGCGGAATCTCTCTTATTGTTGGCCTGGGTAACCCGGGCCAACAGTATCGTTTTACCCGCCATAATGCCGGAGCGATGTTTCTAGAAACCCTTTGTGCTGATTACCGCGCAGATCTAAAAGCTGAAGCTAAGTTTTTTGGGTACAGCGCCAAACTGGCGATTGCCGGACAAGATATAAGGGTTCTGCTGCCAAGCACATACATGAATCAGAGTGGTCAGGCTGTAGCGGCCATTGTGCAGTATTTCAAGATTGATCCTCTCGAGATTCTGGTTGCCTACGACGAGCTTGATTTACCAGTTGGGACCATTCGCCTGAAAAAGGGGGGCGGTCACGGTGGCCATAACGGAATTCGCGACATTATCAAGGCTATTGGTACTCAGGATTTTAACCGTTTGCGAATTGGAATTGGCCATCCGGGTTCAGCCAGCCAGGTCAGTAATTATGTTCTCAGCGAACCCTCAAAATCAGACGCGGAATTGATACAAAGCAATATTGATCAGGCAGTCGGTATAACGCCCCTGCTGGTGCAGGGCGAATTCCAGCAGGCCATGAAACTGCTGCATACAAAAGAATAGGAGTCTTGATTCATGGGGATTAAATGCGGCATCGTCGGTTTGCCCAATGTGGGAAAATCTACTCTATTCAATGCCCTGACGAGGGCCGGGATTGCTGCGGAAAATTTTCCTTTTTGTACCATTGAGCCTAATTCCGGCACTGTGGCAGTCCCCGATTCACGTCTGCATGCCCTTAGCGAGATTGTCGTTCCCGAAAAAATCATCCCAACCACTATGGAATTTGTCGATATAGCTGGGCTGGTAGCCGGCGCCTCCAAAGGTGAAGGTCTGGGCAACAAGTTTCTAGCCAATATTCGCGAATGTGACGCGATCGCTCATGTTGTAAGGTGTTTTGAAGACAGCAATGTTGTGCATGTCTCAAATATGATCAATCCAAAGGATGATATAGAAACTATTAATACCGAACTGGCACTGGCAGACCTAGAAACCGTTGCCAAAGGCCTCGAAAGAACCACCAAAATGTCCAAGAGTGGTGACAAGGATTTGTTGAAAAAGAAAGGCCTTTTGGAGAGAGTTCATGCTCATCTGGACAGCGGCAAGCCAGTGAGAAGCCTCGGCCTGAATGTAGATGAGCTCAAAAGCATTCAGGACCTACATCTGCTAACTATCAAACTAACTCTATACATCGCCAATGTCGATGAAACTGGCTTTGAGAACAATCCCCATCTTGAAAGTGTTAAGCAGATTGCTGCCGATGAAAATGCCGAAATCGTAGTGGTCTGTAATAAACTTGAATCGGAAATAGCCGAACTAGATGATGAAGAAAAACTGCTATTCCTTTCCGATATGGGTATGAAAGAACCAGGCCTTGATCGGGTTATCCGTGCTGGCTACAAGTTGCTCGGCCTGCAAACCTATTTTACCGCTGGCGCGAAGGAAGTCCGAGCCTGTACGGCAAGGGTTGGTGCGACTGCACCGCAAGCAGCGGGGGTGATCCACACCGTCTTTGAAAAAGGTTTTAACCGAGCGGAGGTCATCGCTTACCACGATTTTATTCAGCACCAGGGCGAACAGGGAGCCAAGGATGCAGGCAAATGGCGTCTAGAAGGCAAGGAATACATCATCAAAGATGGAGATGTGATTCATTTCAGGTTTAATGTCTAAACCTTGACAAAAACAGCATAAATACTGAGAATGCGCCACTTCTTTGTTTGTGGCTACGTAGCTCAGCTGGTTAGAGCACAGCATTCATAATGCTGGGGTCGGTGGTTCAAGTCCACCCGTAGCTACCACCTTTCCAAGATATCATCTTGATTTAAAAAGATATCAATCATTGACCCTAAAAAATTGGTTAATTACTTTGAGCTATTGATTCTAATCAGGGAATAATAGTCGTTAAAACTACATTAATTTTTTATTTTTCTCTTAATAAATTTATATAAATCAATTATATATGGTATTTATAGATTAATTGGTAGCAGCCTTGTTGGGAGCTGCAAGGAGCTAAAATAGAGATGGGACTTGGCCACATCATGCGCTGTCTAAAAAAGCTGTGTCAGAGCTCGATAAGTTACACATGCATACAAGACATTACAGATATGTGTTTCATATAGACAAAGAAGTAAGCATACCCTCAATTAATACCCCGGGGGCGTCTTTTTAAGCTGTATAGTCTTGGTAGTATCTACTTAGATACATCAGAGGGATTTTTAGAAAAAAGTAGAAACTAGAGAGGTCTGCTAACGGCCAAAAGCAGACGTCAAGCTAGTATCTCTCAGCAGCACGTCTAAAGAACGCCAAACTGACGCAAATAGTTCCTGCTCAAATCTATTCTAAGCTGTGCGTTCTCTGGAGTGGGTGGTGCATCCAAGTTCAGGGCAAAGTAGTGAATGCCGTTTTCATTTTCGACAAACCCCACATACCAGTATATGACCCTCATATCCTCTACAAGGGCGGCCCCTGTTTTCGCATAAAAACTATATGTACTATCATCTTCAACGGTCATTATTTCTTTCAAGTCATTCAATGTCGACTCTGCTAGACCAAAATCACCGTGTAAAAGCGACCGAAGAAACTCGACCTGCTCAATGGCTGAAATTTCTAGGCTCCCAGCAACCCAGAAGTCATCGATGCCCGAAGATATATCCTGGTTACCATAATTGAAAATGGAGAGATATCTCGTCATGTCGGCTTCACCAATGTTGCTTGCGATACTGCGGTATATCGGGAACACCGAATTCTGAAAGGCTCCTCTGAGGTCATATGTTTCCGTAGCCCAGCCCGGCTGCCACCAGTCCTGAGCTGGATATTTTTCAAGGTCGACTCGTAAGGTTTGGTGTATATCAGTAATGGTTCTGGTCTCTAAAGCGATGAGGGAATTTGCAATTTTGAAAGTAGATGCCGGGGTCAAGCGCATATTGGCCCTCCTAGGATTGATTTCCGTAAGCTTCCCTCCAGACTCATCTAAGAGTACAAACGTACATTTATTTTGCTGAATGCCACAGTAGCTAACTTGCGCACTAGCATTACTAGTTAAAATCGGACTGCCACAGGAACAGAGAGAGAGGATTGCGATAATAAAGAATATAATTTTCATTACGAAAACGATTTTATAATTCAAGTAGAAACATTATAACGACCGCAACCAGCCAAAAACGGGCAAAAACCTAGCTCAGTTTCGGTATTCGAAATTAAATTCAAATACCGCCTGGTCCCATTCCTCTGGGAGGGATTCCGGGTTCAATTTCGCAAAGTTCATCAGACAGGGATGATCGGACCATGATTATCATCCATGCCATTAAAGCGCCATCTGACATTCGTTCAAGATTGAACGTGTAATCATCAATCGTATTTGTATCAAATACAAAATCAGCTTCATTACTTGTAGGAGGTTGTCCATAAGGGCTGTAATCGGGATGGTCATCAAAAAGTTTCCTAAGAAACTCAGACGGATATGCAAATTGTGTTGTTAGATATTCCTGACCTTGCCGGTTCGATCGTCTGATAGTTACATGTACATGAACTGCTCGAGGTCTGTACCAGCCAGGCATACAGGAATTAAACCAGACACTACCATTCTCATCAGTCATGCGATGGCCGCGAAGAAATCGAGATGCTAGAGCTGGAGGATTGTCTCCCGTGCAAAAATCAGGAGTATCTGCTGTTTCACTTGAATAAATTCCAGAAACATTGCAATGCCAGACATCAATATTGGCATCACTGACAGGGCGATACTGATCATCCAATATCTTGAAACCAAACCGCATTGGCATACCACTTTGTCCTTCACTGATATCTTCTCTTTCTGGAGCTAAATCATCATGGCATGGGCCTACCATCATCGAGCAGGTTGGTATTCTAATAGCATCTCTATAGCCAGTATTTATAAATGGATCAGGGTATGAAGCAATATCAGTCATTGCAACTGTCCCATCTGTAGCCATAGTACCAGGATCAAGTTCATATGAGGCAGCATGAGCAGCAGAATTTCTTACACCCAAAGCAACACCTGCCATTGAGCCAGCAGCTCTGCCTAAGAACTGTCTTCTAGTTGTATACTTTTTTTTCATATTAATTATTTTTTTGGCATTATGAATCTGAATTTTACCCAAGACAAGGAAGACTCCTCGAAAGATTGATAAACTCGAGTTATCGAATATATTGATATTATAAAGTTTAAGGCTATGTCTACAGAAAAAAGACTATCAGTGAGTTTATAGTGTTCCAATTAGCGTGATTACATTCAATACTTTGTAGAATTTCACTAACTCAAGGAGAAAGAAATGATTTCAACCCTACTGACCTTTCAGTACGAAGATTCTTTGGATGAAGAAAAAATAACAAGTATTGCAGAAAGCGCCCGTAGCAAATTTGAAGGCATGCCGGGTCTGCGCAGCAAGGCCTTCACCGCCAGCCTGGAAAGAAACCAAGCCATCAATTTTTATGTCTGGGAAACACCTGATGCAGCGAAGGCTTTTTTCACCCCTGAAAATATTGCCATGATTACTGGAATTTACGGAACAAGTCCGGATATATGCTATCTTGATATCAAAGTCCTAGTAGACAATCACAAGTCTTAACCAACTAAAACCTTCAAGAGCAAACCCTAAATAGCAGTTAGCTCTCTATCAAGGCTAGCATAGAATCATGGAATAAGGTCAACAGTTATATTGAGACCAAAGTTAGGCCGGCTAACAAGCAACCAAATTCTGATATTTCATTACACTATACCGTCACTGCTGGTAGGACTGAGCCATAAAAATAAAGGGACCTGACTGATGTTCTGGTGCCAAACTTCTTGAAAAGCTTCAAGCCTCTATCATTGACTCTGAACGGATTGTCAAATTGAATAGGTTAGATTAACTAGCTCCTTATGTAGCTTTGTCTTTAGTCCTTAAAAAAGTAAATCTATTGATCAAAACGAAGCTGTGTTGTGGCAAAAATCAATGAATCGTCTACAAAACAAGCCAAAAGAAACTGACAAATGCTGTCTGTGTCAGCGAAAGGTACCTCTTACCTTTCATCATCTGATTCCAAGGAAAGTACATCGTCGAACTCACTTCAAAAAACATTTCTCTAAAGAAGCGCTGGCAAAAGGTATATTAGTCTGCCACAAGTGTCACAACGGCATACATCGCCTACATAATGAAATGACATTAGCAAAGAACTTAAATACTCTAGAAAAGCTCATAATAGACGACGATTTGATACGACATATTGAGTGGGTAGCTCGTCAGCACTGACCAAATATCAAACAACTCATTACGTTTAATCAGTCCCAGATTTTTAATAGAACTATATAGCTAGAAATTTCTGGGGAAGGGACTACTAGAGAGTAATAAACAAAAAATATACAATTAATCTTCTTTGCTAGTTTAATTCGCCCATTAAATCAGCACCAGAATATCAAAGTACTTTATGAACTTGTCTTGGTTCTATCTCTGCTTTTTATTATGACTAACTTTTCTTTTAAGGTTAGAAATAAAGATAATGAATAATGATAGATATAACTAATAAATGTCCGTGAGGTGTCTTTTTGAAAACACTTGAAGAAGAAATTGCTAATATTGATAGGAAAATACTCCTACTATTAGATGAAGAACCCATTATGTGGGATGAAATTAACACGTTGGAACGTGAGCTGCTTCATCTAAAAAAAATGTCGGATTTAACATCGGCAGCAACAGCTACTGAGGATGCCGCACTAGCTATGATGGAGTCTATTGCAAAGAAGGGTAAGTGACACCTCAGAGTAGGTTTTCTATATTTAGTTTTCTGAGTTCATGACGCATCAGTTTGCCCACTCCATTGCGTGGCAGGGAATCTACAGCGACCGCTCGCTTCGGAATTTTGTATCGTGCCAGTTTGCTCGTCAGAAATGTATCGAGAGCTTCCATATCTATCTCCTGACCCATCGTTTCTGGCACATAATATAGACAGCCCACTTCTCCCCATTTTTTATCCGGCACACCAATTACTGCCAGATCTTTCAGGCCCGGATATTTAGCAAGCTGCGCCTCCACTTCAACCGGATAAACATTCTCACCACCGGAAATGAACATATCTTTCTTACGATCGACAACCCAGAAATAACCATCTGAATCGCGACGCATTATATCGCCGGTTCTGAACCAGCCATCGGCAGTGAAAGAATCTTCGTATATGACGTCCTTGCGCCAATAGCCGATTGTAATATTATCGCCCCGAAGTTGTAGCTCACCAGCTTCGCCATCGCCAAGCGGCTTATCATGGTCATCAGTAATACGACTAAATACACGTGGTGTAGGAATACCCACACTGCCCGCTTTGGCATCAATTAATTTACGATCAAGGGGCATGCCAAAAATAGTGCCACCTTCGCTCATGCCGAAACCATCAACAATAGGTATGCCATCTTTCAACCACTCGCGTATTTCGGCCTCAGGGTGAGGTGCTCCGCCGGTGAAAATGGCTTTCAGACCGGCAAGGCTGGCAGCATCAAAATTTTCAACGGCTCTCAATGCCAGCGCCATCTGAGGTACACAGAAATAATGAGTAATACCCAAATTTGCATCACCCAGACGCTGTAAAGTCCGCTCAGGAATGAAGCGGTCAGAAATATTAATCTGAGCTCCTAACAGCATGGGTGGACGAATGGATGTGACCATGCCGATGATATGAAACATGGGTGATTCACATAAAAATCGGCTTTCTGCCTCAACCTCACCGACAAGACAAAAATTAATTGCCACTTCAGTCAGATTGCGCTCATTCAGAAGTACGCCTTTGGGTGTTCCAGTGGTACCAGAGGTATAGAGCATCAGGGAAGGTAAGTCCATGGAAAAGGCCTGACTGTCAGAAGGCTGTGCTGCCTCTGCATCCCGTAGCAAGATATTGATGTCCTGCGCTTCTACCTGAAGTTTGCCAGCCAGTTCATCACCATAAATAATAGCAGGCTCACAGTCTTCGATGATCACAGCCAGTTCGGCGGCCGAAAGGCGCCAGTTCAGCGGAACAAAGATAGCGCCTAGCCTGACACAGGAGAAATGTAGAATGATAAATTCGGCACGGTTGGCGGAAAGACAGGCTACCCGATCTCCCTCACTGATGCCCTGATTTTGCAGTAAATTAGTACAGCCAGCAACGGCGCGATCAAGTTGTTTATAGCTCCATTGCCGCTCAAAGGCTAGATCGAAAACAGCCGGCTTGTTACCATGCAAGCTGGCATGGAAGCGGATGTAATCCATCGGGCAATCTAACATTTATGTTTGTTTTTATCGTAAGCGCCTAGCCCAGGTTTGTAGGTCTTATCATCAATAAACTGCTTGATGCCTTCCTTGCGACCTTCATTATCAAAAGAGTTAGCGGCCTCCTGAGCACGGATTAGATAATCCTCGGCGTTGTCGTAAGTCATTTCCATAACCCTTCGTATGGCATCCTTCGTAGCTTTCAGAGCAACCGGATTTTTCTGCAACAATACTTTTGCAACTTCTGAGACACGCGCCTGTAGTTTTTCCAGCGGTACCGCTTCATTAACAAGTCCCCAAGCTGCTGCGGTTTTGCCATCAATATTTTCACCCATCAGAGCGTGATACATTGCATTACGCATATTAAGCAGATTTGTAGCCACCTTGGTGGCACCACCACCAGGCAGAATCCCCCAGTTAATTTCACTCAGTCCAAACTGAGCATCTTCCGCCGCAAAGGCCAAGTCACAGGCATGCAACGGACCATAACCTCCGCCAAAACACCAGCCATTCACCATGGCAATGGTAGGCTTCTGATACCAGCGCAAACGACGCCACCAGCCATAGGCTTCACTTTGTGCCTTTCGTGTGGCACCCAGCCCCTTAGCTTCGTTTTCACGGAAGTATTCTTTTAGATCCATACCGGCAGACCAGGCTGAACCTTCTCCGCTGAGCACCAGGACACCTACAGCTGGATCATATTCAAGAGTATCCAGTACCCGCATCATTTGACGATTTAGCTTGGGGTTCATGCAATTGCGTTTTTCAGGCCGATTGAATTTAACCCAGGCGATACCGTCAACAATGCTATAACTGACAGTTTGCTCTTCTGATTGATCAGTAGTCATATACTGCTTTCCTATTACTGCTTGTTATTTATTTATTTGAGTTAAATTGGATAATGACCCGGCTGGGTTTCAACGGTAATCCAGCGTAATTCAGTGAAACTATCAATGCCTGCCTTGCCACCGAACTTACCGTAGCCTGAGGCTCCAACGCCACCAAAAGGCATCTGTGCTTCATCATGAACAGTAGGGCCATTGACATGACAGATACCAGAGTGAATCTGTCGTGCCACTTTGAGACCTCTTGCAATATCTTTGGTGAATACGGCAGAGCTCAATCCATATTCACTGTCATTAGCAATGCGAATGGCATCTGCTTCATCTTTAGCACGGATCATGGCTACAATCGGACCAAAACTCTCGTCACGGTAAATATTCATGTCTGCCTGCACATTATCAATCAGCGTGGCATTCATCAGCACCGAATCGGCTTTACCACCACTGAGAATGGCAGCCCCTTTACTGACCGCATCATCAATCAGAGTATTAACTTTTTCCACCGTTTTCATATCAACCACAGCACCCAGCGGGGTATTGCCTTCTCGCGGGTCGCCAGTTGGCATCGATTTCACTTTCTCGGTCATTTTTTGAGCAAATTCGTCAGCAATGGCATCCACCACAATCAGCCTTTCGGTCGACATGCAGATCTGCCCCTGGTTCATGTAAGCACCAAAAGCCGCAGCTTTAACCGCCTCATCCAGATCCGCATCTTCCAATACAATCTGTGGAGCCTTACCACCGAGCTCTAGCAGACAGGGTTTAAGATGCTGCGCAGCTCGCTGGGCGATGACCTTACCAACAGCTGTGGATCCAGTGAAATTGATTCGCTTCACAGCGGGATGATCAATCAGCGCACCGACCACCTCGGGAGCATCTTGCGGCGCGTTGGTTACGACATTTACGACGCCTTCCGGAAAACCGGCCTCGGCTAGCGCCTCTACGATAAGTGAATGCGTGCGCGGACAGGACTCGGAAGCCTTGAAGATCACAGAGTTACCACAGGCCAATGCGGTAGCGACTGAACGTACACCCAGAATAATCGGTGCATTCCAGGGAGCAATACTGAGGATGACACCAACCGGCTCCCTGATGGCCATGGCCAGACAGCCTGGTTTGTCAGAAGGAATAACTTCTCCACTGATCTGGGTTGTGATTGAGGCCGCTTCACGCAACATCGAAGTGGCCAGCATCAAGTTAAACATTGCCCAACCTGCTGTTGCTCCAATTTCATTCATCATGGCTTCAATAAAATTATCTTTCTTGCTTTCTAAGGCTGAAGCCGCAGCCAGCAATACTGCTCTGCGCGCATTGGGTCCCTGCTGCGACCACTCGGAAAAACCTGCTTGCGCTTTTTCGCAGATAGCCGAGATATCACTGACCTGCATTGCTTCAGAACTGCTGGCAACTTCACCAGTCATCGGGTTGATACGTTCAAATTTCATAACTACCTCTTCTTCTACTTTACTTTTTAAGAATTAAATATTGGCCGAAACACTATGTTTTTCTGCAGCTGGGCGCAGAAAGTAAATCGCTATAGCGGCTACGGCGGCACCTGCACCCATGACAATGGACACAGCCAGGAGGTTGAAACCTGCGACAAATAGAAGACCGGCTATCACAGGGCCCAGTGCTGCGCCACCTCTACCTATACCAATTACCACCCCCGTGCCACTGCCACGGATATCAGCCGGGAAGGCATCGGCAATTAGGGCATAGAATCCGACCACACCACCGTTGGTAAAAAAGCCGGTTACTGCTGCAATCATCGCCAGGTCACTAATCGTTTCACGTTCAAAGCCGAACACTGAAACCATTACAAAAGCCACGATCAACACGCCTATCATTATTTTACGCAGGTTGTACTTGGTTGTGGTAATCCCCAGCAATAATGCACCGATGGCACCGCCGACATTAGCCCAAACCAGCACGGTTCCGGCTAGCGCCGGTTCATAACCCATATCCACTACGATGGTCGGGATCCACTTTAGAATGTAGTAGAAGGTCATGATGTGCATGAAATAGCCTATGACCAGCAACAGAGTAAGGGCGCGAAATTTGTCATTAAAGAGCACCTGATAAGAAATGGCTTTCTGGGCCTCTTCGATTTTGCTGGGTAGCTGATTCACTGCAGCATGCCCCATTTTTTTCAGGATACGATTGATTTTATCAAGAGCATTTTCAGGCTGCTTGCTAGATAGATATTCGATTGATTCCGGCAGGAAAAAATAGACAACAAGCAAAAACACCGCAGTGATGGCGGCACCAAATTCGAAGATGGCTCGCCAGTCGGAGGTTTGCAGCAAAACGGTAGAAACAGAACCGCCAATGATGGCACCCAGCGGATAGCCGGTAGCCATAAAGATCACTGCCAGTGAACGGTTTTTTTGATTTGAGAACTCGGCTGCCATGGGGTTTGTTGTTGCCAACATGCCGCCAATACCCAGACCGGTCACAAAGCGCGCTATAAGCAACTGGCTGATAGAAGCAACCAGCGATGCCGCATACATGCCCACTGTCATCAATACCAGGCACAATAGAATGGTCGGACGGCGCCCGGATTTGTCTGCCATGCCGCCAAACAGGACAGAACCGACAGCCATGCCAAACAGCTCCATAGACAAGACTATTCCCAGCTCGGCTCGATTAATTCCCCAGTCAGCAGTGATGCCAGGGGCTGCAAAACTGATAGACTGAATGTCAAATCCATCCAGCCCATTCAAAAATACACAGATGGCAACAGCCATAATCTGAAAGGCCCCCATTGGGGCATGACTCAGGAGTTCTCTCGGATCGTTATAGGTATTCATGTTTTATCCTTTTTGCTTATTGTTATCATTTTATTCCCAGGGATGCGTAACAGGCTGTGACCCAATTGTCGAAACAAGGGAGCAAGAATTTTCCTGAACATCCTTGATGACGAGCGCTATGGATCGTCTTAATTTTCTAAGCGATCTACTGCTGGCGCGAAAACCCAGGCCTGCCAACTCCAGTTTTATTAACTCTGCCTGGGCTTGAGCTATATGCTGAATGGAATTATCAAGCCGCGCTGCGTGACAGGATAAAACTGCCATGCTCATTAATAACTCTATACGTTTCCCTAAACGCTGCATGGGAACCTGGGCACGGGTCAATTCAAGTTGATAAACTACATTATAGAGCACATAAAGCCAACGACTCTTTCTCAATCCCCGTTCGCTAAAACGCAGATAATCGCCGAGTTCTCCCGGGAGTGCCCTGTAACGCGAGTGCCAGGTTGTTGGAACGATTCTGCCAAAAAAGTGAAACAAATCACCCAGAAGGTTAATTAGGCACCAGCCCAGCAGTTTCCAGGTGCCTGCATTCAGTAGAAGCTTAGTCACAGCCAAACCCACACGCCCCGGAAATTTAAGGAAACTCGAGAAGCTCAGCGTATAAATACGTTCAGCTTCCGGCAAGAGCCCGCCCTGCTTATCGAGATTGATTGCTTGTAAAATACTCAGCTGGCCCTGCAGATGTTTTCTGGTAAAGGCAGCGCTAATGTCCTTTACCATGCCCAGGCGAATGAGATCATCTTCCCCTTCGACAATGCCAAAAGCATGCATGGTAGTTCTGGCT
>JAYQVM010000018.1:0-22116 GCA_038148435.1 Gammaproteobacteria bacterium
GATGTCAGATCTGCGTGAGTCGGGAGCCATCGAGCAGGATGCCGATGTCATCATTTTCGTTTACCGTGAGGAAGTTTATGATGAAGATACTGAGCACAAGGGCATGGCCGAAATCATTATCGGCAAGCAGCGGAATGGCCCTATCGGCACCTGTAATCTGAGCTTTATTGGCAAATATACTCGCTTTGAAAATTACATGCCGATGAGCGCTGAACAAAACTTTGGCGGCATGTCCAGTCTCGGCGCTTACGCGGATGATTCCGGAGATTTTGACGAGTGATCCACCGAGTCAGAGCCAGCATCAATCTTAATGCCCTTAGCCATAACCTGCGTGTCGCTCGGCAATATGCCGGGCAGCGCAAGCTGCTCGCTGTTATAAAGGCCAATGCCTATGGTCATGGTCTACTGCCGGTCGCCGAGGCCCTAGGTGAGGCCGATGCCTTTGCTGTCACCGACATTAACGAGGCCGAGGAACTGGCAAGTATTCATGATCCGGCATCTATTCTCATTTTACAGGGAATCCTCGATTACACTGATATTCCTCGTATTGCAGAGTCCGGATTTCAAGTCGTCATTCACCGTGAAGAAGAGCTGCTCTGGCTGGAACAGACGCTGGATTCAAAAAGCCCAAGAACACCGCTGACTTTCTGGCTGAAAATGAATTCGGGTATGGGTCGGCTGGGTATTCAGCCAGATAGATATGTGACGGTTTATCAACAACTCAAGGCTAAGCCCTGGTGCGCGGATATCGTTGCCATGACTCACCTAGCAAATGCCAACTTGCCGAACTCAGCCCTGAACAAGGAGCAGGTCGAAACCTTTACCCGTTTCAGCAGCGAAATAGACGATTGTTCAAGCTCGATTGCTGCCAGCTCTGCCTTGCTGGCGGGCTTCGGAGAACATAGCGAGTGGGTCAGGCCCGGCATCATGCTCTATGGCAGTTCGCCGTTTCCTTATAGCGAGGCCAGTTTGAGACGTGAAAATCTATGTTTGCAGGCTGTCATGAGTCTGCAGGCGAAGATTATTGCAATTCAGCATTGCCGTGCCGGGGATAATGTCGGCTACTGTTCACAGTTTACCTGTCCCAAAGATATGCCAGTAGGGATTGTGAGTATTGGTTATGCCGACGGTTATCCCAGCAATGCCCCCAATGGCACTCCTGTAATGGTGAATGGCATTCGAACGACGAGCTGTGGTCGCGTATCTATGGACATGATCGCTGTCGACCTAAGTCCGGTCCCTGACGCTGAACTCGGCTCCGAGGTAAGCCTCTGGGGGGATGCGCTATCGCTGGATGAAGTCGCCGAGCATACCGGTATTATTTCCTATAACCTGTGCTGCAGTATTGCTAAGCGTGTGGAGCGGGTCTATGGCTAAAACCAAGACGGCCTATGTCTGCAATGATTGTGGTGCCGAACACGGTCAGTGGCAGGGACAATGTCAGAGCTGTTCGGAATGGAACACCCTGTCACGCATCTCCCTTGGCTCCTCAACATCACCGTCAGCGGCTGTCAGCTTTAAGCGACAGGGTTTTGCTGGTGATGCATCCAGTCTGAAAGTTCTCAAGGATATCAATCTCGATGATGCGCCACGTATTGCTACCGGAATTGCCGAGTTTGACCGTGTACTGGGTGAAGGCATTGTGCCCGGTTCAGCCATACTGATTGGCGGCAACCCGGGCGCAGGTAAAAGCACCCTGCTGCTGCAAATACTCTGTCAGCTCTCACAGAACAACAAAGCACTATATGTCACCGGCGAGGAATCGCTGCAGCAGGTAGCCATGCGCGCCAAACGTCTGGGGCTTCCCAGTGACAAGCTGATGATGCTGTCAGAAACTGATATCAGCAAAATCACAGATATCGCCCAGGAGCAACAGCCAAAACTGATGGTGATTGATTCGATTCAGGTCATGCACAGTAGCGAGGTTCCATCGGCACCAGGCTCTGTTTCCCAGGTGCGTGAATGCGCTGCCTATCTGGTGCAATATGCCAAGCAGAGTAATACCGCTATCTTTTTTGTTGGGCATGTCACCAAGGAAGGCTCTCTGGCTGGGCCAAAAGTGCTGGAACATATGATTGATTGTTTCATGATGCTCGAGGGCGGCGATGATTCCCGTTATCGCACTTTACGCTCGCAGAAAAACCGTTTCGGTGCGGTAAATGAATTGGGTGTTTTTGCCATGACAGAACAGGGTCTCAAGGAAGTGAAAAATCCTTCGGCTATTTTTCTGGCGAGAAGCGAGGATATATCGCCAGGCTCAGTGGTAACAGTATTATGGGAAGGTACACGTCCCCTGCTAGTGGAAATCCAGGCTTTGGTAGATACCTCACAATTCGGCAATCCTAGACGCATTGCAGTCGGGCTTGATCATAATCGCATGGCTATGCTATTGGCTGTATTGCATCGGCATGGTGGTTTGTTCATGGCGGACCAAGATGTCTTTGTCAATGTGGTTGGAGGCGTTAGGGTTAGTGAGACCAGTGCCGATCTGGCCCTGATCCTAGCAGTGGTTTCCAGCTTTAAAGACCATAAACTGGACCGTGAATTGGTAGTCTTTGGCGAAGTTGGTCTTGCCGGAGAAATTCGTCCTGTCCTTAATGGTCAACAACGCTTACTCGAGGCAGCCAAACATGGTTTTACCCATGCAATCGTCCCCAAGGCCAATGCACCCAAGCAAACCATCAAAGGCATGCAGGTCATTGCCGTGTCACGCTTGAGTGAGGCACTCGCTGCCTTATAACCTTTTCCCTGACATTCCAGCCTGTCCTGTAATAAAAGTGAACTAAAAAAATTGATTGCATTTCTTAATTGAAATGCTATCTTGCGCCACCTTTTTTTCTCGGGTTATGGCACGATGGGCGAAGACGATAGCAGCAATTCTAGAAACATAGAGCAGACCACTTGGGCTCCTTTCGGCACAATTCTGGGCTATGCTCCAGGTAATGTTCCGGTTTACTCATCGGATTATGACAGTGCCGATGATAATGAATTGCCCAATCGCCATGCCTACCGTAGTTACATTGACGGCATCTTTATGGGCTACAAGTGGCAGTGCGTAGAGTTTGCTCGCCGCTGGATGTATATCAACAAGGGCTATATCTTCGACGATGTTTCCATGGCCTACGATATATTTCTGTTACAACACGTGCGTGTTGTCAAAGGCAAGAAACCCTGCAAACTGCCTCTGTACTCATTTCGCAATGGTTCGATTCGCTGGCCGGAACCGGGTTGTATGCTGATCTGGAACGAAGGCGGTGAATTCGAGGTCACAGGTCATGTTGCGATTGTCACCGAAGTCCGCGAAGACAGGATTCAACTGGTAGAACAGAACAATCAGCATTTGGTCTGGCCACAACAGCAAAACTATTCACGTGAATTGACTGCACGTATTGCCGATGACGGAGCCTACTGGATAGAAAGTCCACTAGCAGGTGCGCCATTATTGGGCTGGGTTATCCAGACCAAAGACCCGAAAGGAGCTGTAAATCATGAAGCTAAGAAATCATCTCTGTATCGCTTTCGCATGTTCAGTGCCGGAGATACCGTAAACCCGAATCAGTCCTGGTTAAATGTAGCCAATGAAGATGAAGCCGCCTTTGTTAAAATGATGGGGGCTCATCGCTTGACCAATAAGGAAACTTACTACAATCGTTACCTTGGAATTAGTGAAACAGCTGCCAAAGAGCTCAAGCGCGCTACCAATGAATTACATGCCCTCTTCCTGCATGCGACTGACTATGTATTGCAACACGAAGAGTTGTTAGCAAAATTCAATCTGCCCCGCGTGCTCTGGAGTCGAATCAAACAGTCTTGGGACAACCGTCGTAATGAAATGATCACCGGACGTTTTGACTTCTGCATGCATAACCAGGGTATCAAAGTTTATGAATACAATTGTGACTCGGCATCTTGCTATATGGAGTGCGGCAAGGTTCAAGATAAATGGGCCGAGCATTTTGACGTTCATGAGGGTCGAAGTGCAGGCAATAAACTTTATGAAGAACTGGTGCAAGCCTGGAAGGAAAGTTCGGTGCAGGGGGTGCTTCATATTATGCAGGATAAAGATCTGGAGGAAACCTATCATGCACTGTTCATGAAGGAAGCGATTAGCCAGGCAGGCATTAGCTGTAAAGTTTTGAAGGATTTTAGCACTCTGCGTTGGAATCAAGAGGGCCAGATTGTTGATGACGATGACATCGAAGTCAAATGGGTATGGAAAACCTGGGCCTGGGAAACCGCATTGGATCAATTGCGCGAAGAATGTGAACAGGATGAAGCACAGATGGATGCTTATCAGTTTGACCGCATTCGTCATGGAAATCCACGCCTGGTTGATGTCTTGCTACGCAGTGAAGTCGTGGTGTTTGAACCCCTATGGACATTAATCCCCAGTAATAAGGCCATCCTTGCTGTTCTGTGGTCCCTATTTCCGAATCACCCTTATCTGCTAAACACGCAGTTCAGCCTTAATGAGGAACTGCTCCAAAAAGGATTTGCCGAGAAGCCGATTGCTGGCCGCTGCGGCCATAACATCTCCCTGATTGAAAAGGACACTGTGCTGGAATCCAGCAGTGGCAAGTTTGAACACCAGGATGTCATTTACCAGGAGCTGTGCATGCTGCCACAAATTGAATGGCTCAACATCCAACTTTGCAGCTTCACCGTAGATGGCTCCTATGCTGGCGCCTGTACCAGAACCGATGAGAGCATTCTGATCACTAAGGATAGTGATCTCTTGCCACTGCGTATCCTGGAGGATGAGGCCTTTCCGGATATGGAATAAACAGATACATCCACAGCCTTTCCACAGCATATGCTCTAACAGGTACCGAGTGATTGTGTTAGCATTTTTGCTCTGATATTAATTTGATTGCCTGCATGAGCTCATACCTTATCCCAGAACGACCACTGCTGATTTCTCCCACTCTGGCGGCCACCATCGGTTTGGAAGAAGCAGTGATGCTGCATGTTCTAAGTGAACTGGAAATATGCGAAGCAACGCAAATACGTCAGGAGCGCCGCTGGTGTCGGCTTAATGAATCCCTATTAGAAAAAGCTATGCCCTTCTGGTCACTCATGGACATAAAGCGAATTCGGCAGAATCTGCTTGGAAAAGGCCTGATCCTGATTGAAGCCGATCCTCAGCAAAGAGATATTTTTTTTCTGGCCATTAATCAGCCCCTGCAGGAAAGTGCCGAACCAATCCAGAAAAACCCCCAGCAGTCCAATACCCTTAGTCGAGTATTTCAGGCTCAGGAAACCGGTGGCAAAGCCACGTATATCCCTCCAAACTGGCAACCCAGTGAAGAGCTCTACCAGCAATGTGCCCAGCACCAGATTCCGCGTGATTTTATTGACCAGCGCATCAGGACCTTCGTCATCTACTGGCGCGAACGGCAGAAAACCCAGTACTCCTGGTATAACACTTTTCTTAAATGGATTTTGAAAGACTGGCGGCGCGAACAAAGTTATCAGGGGGCGCGGGAGCTTGAAGCTGACATGAACAGCTCCTGGAGGCCCAGCGAAGAAGCCCTGAGTATTCTTGAGTATGCCGGCATTAATGCCGACTTTATTGAGGATGCCATTCCTGAATTTGTGCTTTACTGGAAAGAACGCGGACTAGTCACTAGCACCTGGAACACCAAATTCATTGCCCATATCCGAAGACAGTGGGCTAAGTACACCTTGGCTCTGGAAAATGATCCCACGCCAAGCCTTATTCCGGATGAGTACAAGCCTAGTCCGACCTGTTTTGAAGTACTGGAAATGGCAAATATCGACGAAGAATTTGCTCGTGAACAAATCCGTGAATTCGTGCTTTACTGGAAAGACCGTAAAGAAGCGCAGTCTTCATGGAACACAAAATTCTTGCAGCATGTGAAATATAAGTGGGCTTTTCATCAACAATCCAACCTGCCAGCCTCACAACAATTACAGAACAAGATTGAACAGTATATAGACCGCTCCTGGGCTGAGTAGTAAGGACTAATACTGCACTCAAAAATTGCACAAATCTTAAATTTCATTCGCCCATTTATAACCCCAGAGGCAAGGGCATTTTCAAGCGACTGACTTAGTAAACCCCGACATCAGAACTACGATTGGAAAAGATTCCTGATTGAGACAAGTAATTTAGGTGACTACACGGAAATAGATGTTTGAAATCGACTTTCACAAGTTAGCTGAGGAGATCAAAACCTGGGGTAAGGAGCTGGGTTTTCAGCAGGTTGGTATCAGCGATATCGACTTGACTGAGGCCGAAGTGCATCTTAAGAACTGGCTAGCCAAAAACTACCATGGCCAGATGGGCTACATGCAGGCTCATGGTGTCAAACGCTCGCGTCCAGAACTACTTCTCCCGGGTACCATCCGTGTCATTTCCCTTCGCATGGATTATTTGCCTACCGGTGTTGAAAGCGTGCGCGTGCTAAAAGATGCTTCCAAAGCCTATCTATCTCGCTACGCCCTGGGGCGTGACTATCACAAGGTGATACGCCAGCGTTTGCAGAAACTTGCCGACCGGATTCAGGCTGCCTGTGGCGAATTTGCCTATCGGGCCTTTGTCGACAGTGCCCCGGTATTGGAACGGGCGCTTGCAGAAAAAGCCGGTCTTGGCTGGATTGGGAAAAATACCATGCTGATCAATAAGCAAGCCGGTTCCTGGTTTTTTTTGGGCGAACTCTACACCGATCTCCCCCTGCCACCCGACAAAAAAGCACAGGCACACTGTGGCAGCTGTCGAGCTTGTCTAGATGTCTGTCCAACACAGGCTTTTGTTGGGCCTAATCAGCTGGATGCCCGAAAGTGTATTTCTTACCTTACCATCGAACTCAAAGGCAGCATTCCAACAAATTTGCGTCCGCTCATGGGTAATCGGGTCTTTGGTTGTGATGATTGCCAACTCTGCTGCCCCTGGAACAAATTCTCCCATAACACCAGCGAGCAGGACTTTGCGCCTCAACACCAGCTGGACCAAGCTGATCTGATTGAACTTTTCCTGTGGACAGAAGAAGACTTTCTTAGCAGAACAGCCGGCTCGCCTATCCGGCGAATTGGCCATGAACGCTGGCTGCGAAACCTGGCCGTCGGACTGGGAAATGCAGCACCCAGCGCTGCTATCCGCAAAGCGCTTATATCACGCAGTGAGCATCCCTCTGAGCTGGTAAGGGAGCATGTACAGTGGGCGCTTGAACAGCAGGGCGGCTGATCGGTAGTCTTGCATATCTATAAGGAGTTTCCAGATTAATGCAACCGACAGGACACTTAATACCACAAAGCTGATTATGACTATCAACCAGTTCGCCGCCAGCAAAATGATATCCAGCACTATCAGCATATCGATCATGTGTGCCTTACTTTTTCGCGGGCAAAGCACCCATAAGTGAATATTACACAAGAGAGGCTCGCTTTCTGTATACTGCACTGCCGGAACTCAGGGAAAATGATTTTGACTGAATCAAGCATATCCAAAAAAAATCTGCTGGTTATGAGCCTGGCTTTTATCAGTGGCTTTATTATTATGTCGATAGAGCTGCTGGGTGGACGTATTTTGGCCCCCTATTTTGGCAGCAGTATTTTTGTCTGGGGCAGTATCATTACAGTATTTATGATCTCCCTATCCTTGGGATACCTGCTGGGAGGGAAATTATCCCTTCGCAAGCCCAGACTGAAACAGCATGGCACTTTTTTTATAAGCTCCGCATTTTTGTTATTACCACTTATCCTCTTCAGCAATCAGCTCATGGAAAGCCTATTTTTGATTATTGAAGACCCCCGCTATGGATCACTTAGTGTTTCCCTCTTACTGTTTTTTTTGCCAACAACCGTGCTTGGGATGATTGCCCCTTATTCCGTTCGCCTGCTGGTGATAAATTCTCACCACAGCGGACATATCGCCGGCACACTGTATTTTGTGTCAACGCTAGGCAGTGCACTGGGGACTCTGGTAACTTCTTTTTATCTGGTTCTCTGGTTTGAAGTTAATCAAATTCTGATCAGCATGGCCCTCATTCTATTTGCCGCCGGTTTTCTTGCCATTTTTTCTGATAAGAACTTTTCTGAAAACAAGCTTAGTGTGGACTCAACTTCATGAAAACACTGTTGAAGATGACGGGTTTTATATGCCTACTTTACCTAGTGAGTTGGCAGGCTATGGCACAAATTGGTATTCGCCAGATTCATCAGGAACGCTCACTGTATCGAAATATTATCGTGACTGAAGACAGTACCCGCCGTTGTATGCGTTTCACAATTACCCGACGCACCGGCCAAAATCAGAGCTGCCGTTTCCTGCAAAATCCCCAACATCTGGTTTTTCCCTATGCCAAGATGACACTCAGCAGTTTACTAGTGCAGGATAATCCACAGAAAATTTTAATCATCGGCCTTGGTGGTGGGACCCTTCCAGCGGTCTACAGCCACCTTTTCCCACAGGCAGACATCGTCATTTCCGAGATCGATGAAGCAGTCCTGCGTGTTGCTGAAGATTACTTCAACTTTGAAGAAACTGACAGGATCAAAGTGGATATCGGTGACGCTCGGGTCTATATCAAACGTGCCAGCTTGCGCGGCGAAAAATTTGATCTGGTCATCGTTGATGCGTTTAATGGAGAGTACATTCCCGAGCATCTGATGACGCAGGAATTTTTACAGGAAGTGCAGCAGCTTCTAACGGCAACCGGCATGGTGGTTGCCAATACTTTTTCCAGCAGCCGGCTATATGATGCGGAATCCCAGACCTACCGGAATGTGTTCGGTGAAATCATCAACCTGCGTATGCCTAATACAGGTAACCGGATCATCATCGCCTCGGCTGAAGCTCTACCCTCTCCCAACACCCTGGCGCAACGTGCCGCTCAGTGGGCGCTTCGACTGGAGTACTTCAATAGGGACGTAAAGGATTTTGTGCCTCACATGAGTACTGCGGTTGCGTGGAATACCCGTGTGAGGCACTTAACGGATCAGTATTCTCCCGCCAACCTTCTTAATAATTAGTGTGACGCCTGCCATGGTAAGTGCCTGGAAATATCATCCTGAGGCCTAAAAGTTTAGAAAAAAACGCTGTGAAATCTATTCATATTTAAATGGCTTGTCGCTAAACAGGAAGGCTTTAAATTCTTTGTAGAAAGACAAGTCCCTGCGACGAATCTATTGCCGCTATAGCTTACTTTTCTCTTAATCGTTGTTAAGAATGACGATAGATTCAAGTTTCGAATTATTGCAGATATCGACTCTCTGATTATAAAAGTCTAAGTTTCGAACTTTTCATTCAGTTCATTTATCGATATATGGTATCTCCATGCTATTGGAAACTTCTCTAATAATCTGTTTTAGCTCTCAGGTTAGTGCATTTTTGGCTCAGATGTTGCAACCAGCATCCGCTCTCTATGAAGTCTGATTCTTCAACAGGCCGGTTATACATATATACCCAGGCAGTTTGGCCACTCGCATCTGATCCTACTCTTTGTCGAAGATAAACTGAAGCAGCTGCATTCTCCTCCAGATAATCCTCAAATGCATCAAGTATCTCAAGCGTCTCCTGCCCTTTTATAGCATACATTTCAGCTCGTACTGCATCCTCTTTTTGCCTAGCAGGTAGCAGGGCTGGATATTCACCCAAATCATACAAACGTCCAGGAATGCTGCATGGACCAAGTAATTTAAGCTGCTCATTTATACCCAGTCGTGAAAGTGTATTGAAAGCAGACATCAATGATCCATAAAAAATAATTCTGTTAGTCTTTTCACGCATAGCCTTACTGAAATTAACTCGCTCTTTTACAGTTTACCAGATTTTGACGCGTTGCTCGGGCGGCAGGTAGAGGATAGCATCTGGTTGAATATCGAAAGCTAGGTACCAGGCATCAATATTTCTGACGATGCCGTTGGTGCGTGCCTCACTGTGAGAATGCGGATCGGAGGTAATACGGACTTCCAGGTTTTCATCCCGGTACAAACGTCGCCAGACCTGCGCCCAGCCCATGAAAAAACGCTGGTCACCGCTGAACCCATCGATTACCGGCGCTTCCTCGCCGTTCAGGGATAGCTGGTAGGCTTTATAGGCCATCGCCAGTCCGCTGAGATCGCCAATATTTTCTCCCAGGGTAAATGCGCCATTGAGATACCTTTCAGGCAGCACTTCAAACTGATTGAACTGTTCAACCAGAGCGTCGGAACGGGCAGAAAAAGCAGCGGCGTCCTCTTCAGTCCACCAGTCATGCAGCATACCATCACCATCTGATTTGCGACCCTGATCGTCAAAGCCGTGGCTGAATTCATGGCCGATAACCGCTCCTATCCCGCCATAGTTGACGGCATCATCAGCTGTCACGTTGAAAAAAGGCGCTTGTAGAATAGCTGCCGGAAATACTACTTCATTCATACTTGGGTTGTAGTATGCATTGACAGTGTAGGGAGTCATGTACCATTCGCCACGATCAATCGGCTGGCCCAGTTTGCTGACTTCACGGTTATGCTCGAGGCGTCTGGAGCGCATGACATTCCCGACCAGGTCGTTTTCCATGACATCCAGCCCAGAATAGTCCTTCCAGGTTTCGGGATAGCCGATCTTGGCAGTAAACTTGGCCAGTTTGTCCTGTGCATGCTGCTTGGTTACATCCGTCATCCAGTCCAGCTCATCGATGCCTTGCTGAAAGGCCAAACGTAAATTGTTGATCAGTCCATCCATGCGCTGCTTGGCAGCTTCCTGAAAATATCTTTCGACATATAATTTGCCCACCATTTCACCCAGAGCAGCGTCAACCGTATCAACACCTCGCTTCCAGCGGGGGCGGTTTTCTTCCAGCCCATTGATGACCCCGCCCTCAAAGGCAAATTTGGCATCAACGAAGTCCTGGCTGAGATACTCCGCAAAAGCATTTACCAGTTTAAATCGCGTGTAATGTTTCCATTGGGCGAGGCTGACTTCAGACCAGATGCTGGAAAAATCTTCGAAGAAGCTGGGCTGCCGGATGATATATTCATCAGTGAAGATTCCCAGTCCCTGCATGGCTGATGACCAGTTCAGTGCCGGCGACAAGGTCTGTAATTCTTCGAGCGTCATTTTGTTATAGGTAAGTTCACGCTGACGGTTTTGAACGCGATCCCAGTGCGCTTGCGCAAGGCGGTTTTCAATCTGCATGACAGCATCAGCAACAGCCAAACCGTCGCTGTCGCCGGCCAGGCTGATGAGCTGGGCAATATAAGCAGAATAGGCCTGGCGTGCCTGCTGATAGGTTTCATCATCTGTCTGTAAATACCAGTCTCGGTCAGGCAAACCAAGTCCTGACTGAGAAACGTAGGGAGAATACTGATCGGTTTGTCGAACATCGACATCAATATAAAAACCGAAGGGCATCTGGACCCCGATGTAGTTCAGAGAGCTCATACTTTCGAGCATCTCCTGTTTGCTGCTGACAGCATCCAGCTCCGTCAGTAAATCACGCAGGGGATTAATACCCAGACGATTAACCAGCTCTTCATTCATGAAACTGTCAAAAAAATCACCGACTTTCTGGCTATCCGAGCCGATTGATGCATCTTCGGCTGCAGCTTCCTCGATGATGCTTCGCAGATTGAGTTCAGCATCATCTGCCAGCACGGTAAAGGAACCATAGTTGGATTTATCTGCAGGGAGTACGGTGTTCTGCAACCACATGCCATTGACATAGCGATAGAAATCATCGCCCGGGGAAAGAGTCTCATCCATATAAGCCTTATCCAGACCAGATCCCAGTACCGAAACTTGAACTAAATCTTCTGCAGTGGACATAGTTGTGACTGCACTGTCCTCTGCTGCCGGGGTACACGACAGCAAAAAAAACATGGCGATAAAAAGAGTATAAGGAATCTGACGGATCATCGTTCTTGCCTCCAGAGTTGCATGTGGCTCAGCCAGTATAAAACGCCTGTTCGACAGACATCAATTGCCCCGGCTGTTCTGGACCCTGAGGGCTATACAGGAAGGGCCTAGCGGCCGGTCTTAATGAAGTGTTCGCGATAGTAGCGCAACTCATCAATGGAATCGCGGATATCTTCAAGGGCCAGATGAGCGCTTTGCTTTTTCAAGCCGTTCATCAATTCGGGACGCCAGCGCTTGGCCAACTCCTTGAGTGAGCTGACATCAAGATTACGGTAATGAAAAAATGATTCCAGCTCAGGCATGTAACGCGCCAGAAATCGACGATCCTGACAAATGCTGTTACCACACATGGGCGATGAGCCTCTTTCGCAATACTGGGAAAGAAATTGCAAGGTGAGCTGCTCGGCCTCGCTTTCCCCGACAGGGCTTACCTTGACGCGTTTCAGCAGACCGGACGAACCATGATGCTCCTTATTCCAGTCATCCATTTCAGCCAGTATCGCATCCGACTGATGAATCGCCAGGACAGGTCCTTCAGCAAGCACCTGCAAATCACTGTTTGTGACAATCGTGGCAATTTCAATGATGCGGTCTGACTCGGGTATCAGGCCAGTCATTTCCAGGTCAATCCAGATCAGGTGCTGTCTTTTATCCATTGGGGAATTGTAACAAAGGCAAGCGCAAAGGCGGTAGCAAAGGCAGGGCTTACTTAGTATTCTGTCTGAAAAAACCAGCAAGCCCTTTGAATGAAAAAGAAACATCTCAATCGCCATCAACTTTGGCGTATCAAGAAAATTCAGCAAGACTATGCTTCCAGAGCTGAAAAAAAACATGCGTCTGCAGCCGATGAGGTGGCTAGTGAACAGCTTGAACCGGCAGAACAGGGCCTGGTCATTTCACATTTTGGCCAGCAACTGGACATAGAAGCGCTGCAGGGTGAGCACGCAGAAGAGATTTTTCGCTGCCACCAGCGCAGCAACCTCGATGCCCTGGTTGCTGGTGATCATGTCATCTGGCAACAGGGACCTGAGACCGGCGTAGTGGTTGCCAATCTGCCCAGGAGCTCACTGTTACAACGGCCCAATAGCTTCGGTGAACTGAAACCCGTGGCAGCCAACATAGACCAGATGATCATCGTCTTCGCGCCCTATCCCCAGGCTTTCTCCAATCTGATTGACCGTTATCTGGTCGCTGCTCTGAACAGTCAACTTAGCCCCTTGATTGTGCTTAATAAGGCTGACCTGTTAAACCCTGACAATGCCGGTGAGCTTGCTGCCATACTGGCAATCTATGAAAACATTGGCTATGACACCCTGCAAGTATCTAGCAAATCAGGTGAAGGCATCGAAAATCTGAAGCAGTACCTGCAGGGGAAAACCAGTATTTTTGTTGGCCAGTCAGGTGTTGGCAAATCTGCCCTGATCAATGCGCTTTTGCCAGGGGTCAACACCCTGGAAGGTACATTGAGCGAAGGCTTTGACAAGGGTCGTCATACCACCACCTCCGCCCGTCTCTTTCATTTCCCGGATGGTGGCGACCTGATTGATTCTCCAGGTATCCGTAAATTTGGCATGTGGCATATGAGTCAGCAGGAGGTTTTCCAGGGTTTCATTGAATTTCAAGCCTATGCCGGACAATGCAAGTTTCGGGATTGCAAACATCAGCAGGAACCCGGCTGCGCTCTCATTGAAGCGCTGGAAGCAGGTCGCATCCAGCGGGAACGCTTGGAAAGTTATCAACATATTTTGCAATCCCTTGATGAATCACATAACTTTAAGTCCCCGAATTAATTGAATAAGCTTATGCCTGCTCTGAACCTGGAACTCATTATTGAAGCCGATGATCTGGAAGCCTTGCTGGGCAGTCCGGAACTGCTGCTTGTCGATGTGAGCCAAGCACAAACCTACCAGCAATTTCATGTGCCCGGCGCTGTGCAAGTCACACCTGCCGAGCTGATCAGCGGCATTCCTCCGGCTACTGGCAAACTACCAAGCCTGGAACAGCTGACTGAACTGTTTTCCAGAATCGGCTACAGCCCTGACAGACATATCGTGGTCTATGATGATGAGGGCGGCGGCTGGGCCGGGCGTTTCATCTGGACCCTGGACGTCATAGGCCATAAACACTATTCCTATCTCAATGGTGGCATCCACGTGTGGATGCGGGAGGGACACCCTGTCAGCGCAGAGCCAGCACAGGTTCATGAGAGCGAGGTCAACCTGAGTATCGACCATACCCCTATCGCCACGCTAGAACAGGTCAAAGACTCCATTGAAAATGCGCACATAAAAATTTGGGATGCCCGCTCATCCGATGAGTACGCCGGCTCAAAAGTGACTGCCCAACGCAACGGTCATATCCCCGGAGCCATCAACCTTGACTGGCTGCAGACAATCGATCGGGAAAATAATTTTCGTATCTTTCCCCTGGATTTCGTTGAGGAAAAACTTCACATGCTTGGTATCAACCCGGGCGACAAAATCATTACGCACTGCCATACGCATCATCGCTCGGGCCTTACCTATCTGATAGCAAAGGCACTTAAATACCCGGTAAAAGCCTATGATGGCTCATGGTCTGAATGGGGCAACTTACCCGACACGCCTATTGAGCGGAGCTGAAGCTCTCACATGAAAAAGTTGTTTCTGGTTTTTCAACATTGCATTCCTCAGCACCTTTTATCGCGATTGCTCGGCAGACTGGCAGAATCCAGATTGCCTTTTTTGAAAAACTTTTTAATCCGAAACTTTATTCGCCATTACCAAGTAAACATGTCTGAGGCTCGGCGCCAAACAGCAGCAGAATATAGCTGCTTTAATGATTTTTTTACCCGGCAGCTACAGGCAGAGGTGCGTCCCTTGGCAAGTGCGGCAGATGTCATTCTCTCGCCAGTAGACGGGACTGTGAGTGCAATTGGCAATATAGATGAAGAACGAATTTTTCAGGCCAAGGGAAAATCTTTCAGTCTGCAGGCACTGCTGGCTGAGGATGCAGATCTGATTTCACGTTACAGAGGCGGAAAATTCGCCACCCTGTATCTCTCCCCCCGCGATTATCACCGTATCCACATGCCGACAAACGGCAAACTGGAAAAAATGATTTATGTGCCAGGCAAACTGTTTTCGGTCAATCAGACCACTGCAGAAGGCATCGACAATCTGTTCGCCCGAAATGAACGTGCCATTTGTCATTTCCAGACTGAACAGGGCCCCTTAAGCCTTATTCTGGTCGGCGCACTGATTGTTGCCGGCATCGAAACTGTCTGGGCAGGGTCGGTGGCACCGGGACAATCCCTGCATACTGAAACCTATCAGGAGCAGCCAGCTATCCAGCTGGCTCGTGGTGAGGAAATGGGTTTGTTCAAGCTGGGTTCAACAGTGATACTTCTGTTTCCGGCGCAGCAGATGCGCTGGGACGCAGAACTGGGTGTTGGCTCAACTATCCGCATGGGCCAGTCCATTGGCCGCTATGATAGTAATGACAACTAGGCTCTTGTGAAAGGAAAACTCAGGACCTCTTCAATCGAGCTGGCTTCGAATTGCAGCATCAGGAGGCGATCCAGTCCCAGAGCAACCCCGGCGCAGGCGGGTAAACCATATTCCAGGGCATCGAGTAAATAGGTATCGGCCAGTCTACCGGCTTCACCGGTTTTCTCCAGGTCCTGCTCAAATCGGCGACGCTGCTCCTGGGGATCTCGCAGTTCCCGATAGCCGTTGGCGATTTCCATACCCTCAATGATTAGCTCAAACCGCCGTGCAACTCTCAGTCCTGCCGAGTTAGTTTCTACCTCAGCCAGTGCAGCCTGGGAGGGAGGGTAGTCGTAAACAAAAACTGCACCTGACAGTTGCGGTTCGATGACATGGCTAAACAGCAAATCTAGCCAGGCATCTGAGTTCAGTTCTTGATCCTGAAAAGACAAATCCAGCTTCCGTCTTGCGAGCTCACCTAGCTCTTCAGGCATGGCTGTGAATGGGTCAATGTCGAGATGACTCAGGAACAACTGTTGATAGCTACATCTGTGTGGCGAAATTTGTGGCAGTACTGATTTTATCAGCGCCTCCACTTCATCCATCAGTTGATGCTCGTCAAATCCAGGTCGGTACCACTCCAGCATGCTGAACTCAGGATTATGACGCCTACCAAGCTCTGCATTTCGAAACACCTTGCAGATCTGATAAATGGGGCCAGAGCCAGCGGCCAGCAGCCTTTTCATGGCAAATTCCGGGGAAGTTTGCAGAAATCGCGCCTCTGCCTGAGCCTGCTCCGAACTGACATAGGCCACCCGAAACGGCTCTAGCTGGGGATCCGTATTGCTGTATCTTGAGATGATCGGAGTTTCAACTTCCAGTATATCGGCATCGAGGAAAAATTGTCTTATATCCTGCAGCAACTTTGCCCTGGCATGCAATACATCCTTATTGGTAAGCGGCCACCATTCATCTGCACTCATGGCGTGCTGTGCTACTTTTTGATGCGGTTTTGGTATTCGCCTGTCCGCGTGTCAACGCGCAAGACATCTCCGATCTCGACAAATAGTGGGACTTTCACCACGACCCCGGAACTGAGGGTAGCCGGTTTAGTGCCTCCTTGCGCTGTATCCCCTTTGAGACCCGGATCGGTATCCATGACTTCCAGTTCGACAAAGTTTGGTGGGCTGGCGGAAATGGGAGCATCATTCCAGACGGTGACGGTGTAAATATCCTGCTCTTTGAGCCAGTCTTTGGCTCCCTCGATGGCACTGGCATCAGCAGCTACCTGCTCATAACTGCCATCGGTTTTCATGAAATGCCAGAACTCACCATCGGAATAGACATACTCCATTTCAAGTTCCATAACATCTGCGCCTTCCAGGGTCTCTCCAGACTTAAATGTTCGCTCCCAGACCCTGCCATTTAGTAGATTACGGAATTTAACCCTGTTAAATGCCTGGCCTTTCCCTGGTTTGACAAATTCATTCTCAAGAATCGTACAGGGATCGCCTTCCAATAAAACTTTCAACCCGGACTTAAATTCATTTGTTGCAAAGGTTGCCATTGTTGCCTCATTTCGCTACGCCAAATAAACCGGAAATGATATGAATTTCGTAGAAGGAAAGCCAGTTAGCAAACGATAATTGTTAAACCCCGGAGCCATTTTTAGCTATCATTACCACATGTTTTCAATACCCATTCATGAAGAACGCCCCTGGCAGGATTCACTAGCTGACCTCATTACCAATCCACAGGAATTATTGGAGTTACTTGAGCTTACCCCCGAGGATGTATCCATATCGCCTGACGTACTGCGCGAGTTCCCCCTGCGCCTGACCCGATCATTTGCCGCAAAGATGCAAAAAGGTAACCCCATGGACCCCTTGCTGTTGCAGGTTCTACCTCAGCATCTGGAGCATATATGGACTAAAGGCTACAGCAATGACCCCTTGCAAGAATCATTGGCCAATCCGGTCCCGGGCATTTTGCATAAATATGCCGGCCGGGCCTTACTGATGCCCACCAGTAGCTGTGCCATTCATTGCCGCTACTGTTTTCGTCGCCACTTTCCCTATGCTGAAAATCGACCGAACAAGCAAGAGTGGCAGCATAGCCTGCAATATATACGGGCTGATGAAAGTATCCATGAGCTGATTCTCAGTGGCGGTGACCCGCTTGCTACCTCTGATAGGCACCTGGAATGGCTACTGGAACACCTGGCAGGCATTACCCATCTTAAACGTCTGAGGATACACACTCGAATGCCGCTTGTTTTACCGCAACGCATAAACGATAAACTCTGTGAACTTCTGCAGCGCCTCCCCCTAACCTGCATCGTAGTCATTCACTGTAATCATGCACAAGAGCTTGATGATGCGGTACATATGGCCTGCAAACAGTTAAAAAGTGCCGGCATCGAGTTGTTCAATCAAAGCGTTTTGCTACGAGGTATAAATGACTCAGTGCAGGCACTGTCAGCACTCAGTGAAAAACTTTTCGAATATGGTGTGATCCCCTACTACCTACATTTACTGGATAAAGTTCAGGGCAGCTCACACTTCCAGGTCCCAGAAGATATAGCTCGACAACTACTGGCGAGTTTGCGTAATCAATTACCCGGCTATCTGATGCCGAGGCTGGTAAAGGAAGAAAGTGGTAAGCTCAGTAAGACGCCACTGTACTGAGTTTCCCGGATAAGGCACTTTTCAGGTCCTGCATACCATCGGCATAGCTAAGCAGGAGCGCAATTAAGCCAGAGAAATATCTCAGCGTGATACGTCCAAAGTACGTTAAACTTAATAAATCGCTAGTCTATGATCTAAACATAAATCACCATCAGCTGGAAAATCTGGAATTACTAAATAATGATTTTTATAAACAGAGCTTTAAGATCAGTCTTGCCCAGGCAGATGATTATGTGGTGCTACCTATATTATGGAAAGCTCGAACTGATTATGTTCGAGGTTATAGTCTGGAAAAGTCCAGCCATCACATGAATCATGAATTTGTTAAGCATTATCAGATAACGCTTAAGGCCTCTGGTCAAAGTTAATAAATTCAATTAGTACCATGACAATTTCATCATTTAAAAGATTGACCCTGAGTTACAAAATCGCCCTACTTTTTTGCGGCGTGTTATTACTGATAATGAGTACCTTTTGGATTTCTGTCGAGCGTGAAAAAAGACTAAATTTGCAACTACAAGCCGATGAAGTCGGCAACACCCTGGCAACACAAACTGCGGATGCTATAAGGGAATTGATACTAGCAAACGACCTGCTAGGACTTAATGTTGTAGTCGGTCAATTGGTTGAAACAGCCAGCATTGGGCAGATTACCGTTTTTGATGTCGACCAGGAAATTCTAACCCGTGCGGGTAATGCGCCAGCAAACACATTCTATTCAACTATTTATCAGGCGGATATCAGCCTACAGGATGCCGTTGCAGGCTCAGTTCAGCTGGAACTGGATCTCAGCCAGTTGGTCACTAATCTAAACGGCTCTCGCTATTATTTCTGGAGCATACTGCTTTTCGGGCTGCTGCTGACAATATCATTAAGTTTGGCGCTAGCATCTTATATTACTGGCCCCATTAATCAGCTTATAACAGCACTAGAAAATCCCGATGAGGCTGCACTTGCCGAGCCTACTGGTTCAGATGAAATTTCAAGGCTGCAAAAAGCCTGCAAGCTTCTGCTTGATAAATATCAGGAAAACCGTGATTATCAATTGAATCTGGGAGGCATGCTCAAACCAGCCACAACTCATGAGCTTACCAGATCTCGCAAAATTATGGCCAGCTTACTGGTTGTCAAAGTAGTGAATGTACATACGGCCATCGAATTATTGCATCCCAATACTTTCTCGAGACTGCTTAACGAATATCACCAGTATCTGAGGCAAGCTGCCAAAATTTATGGGGGCTCCCTGCATCGTTATACAGGTGAATCCATTACAGTTTCTTTTGACAGTCACAGATGTGGTGAAGATCATAGTCTCAATTCGATATGTTGTGGCCAGTTGTTTCTTGCACTAATGAAAAAAATCTATCAGCGACACAAAAATGAGAAGGGCCAAGCATTGCAGTTTCGTCTGGCTATCCATAGTGGTGAAACTTTCTTTAATGTGGAATCTGAATCTGAAGTCTTGCTGGGAAAAAGCCTAGAGACAGTTTATTTCCTCTCCAAACAAAGCAAACCGGGGCAGCTGTTAATCAGTGAAAGCACTTTTTCACAAGTTAGTACTGAACATCAATTACAGCATGCAGGCAGTATTGAAATTACAATACCGACTGATAACATGTCTTTCACTGCATACATTATCAGTGACGAAAATAGCGCATATTCACAACTGATTACAAAACAATGTCAGCACATCTTGCCCGAAGCTGATTGATAAATTGAGTGCTCTATTCGAAACCCGCAAATTACGATTTTCCTTCAAGACAAAATTAGCAGCGAGTTAAAGACCCGTTGTATCTCAGCCATAATAGTAAAACACACATAGCCACTTTGTTTATGAAATTAGGCTCAGCGCATTTTAAGAAAAATAGCGCTACCTTTCGTATTACTGCCAAACAGGCAGTCCTGAGGCTATCTCATGATTTTCAACTGCTCAACATCAAGAATGTTCTGAGTCATCCAAACCGAGGCTTGATTAATAACAAAAAAAGTCCTTAGACATCCGTGCGTTGTTGATATTTAAGCTCTGCAAGCCGAGTCTGCTAGTAATTCAGGTAAGCAATCCTGCAAAAAGGATAGTCTTCTAACAGTTCAATACTGGCAATAACATAGGTTGCTTGTAGTGAATCATAGTAATTGCCATTAGTTAATTTATAAACATCAATGACTGATATTGCCACTCCTAACGACTGCAGATCCTACTTCCACTTTTGCATAGTGACTGTAATTTATCGAATCTATCCAGATCTTTCTTTAGTGGAGTAGAGAACAGTTACAATGACCAGACTCAAGACTAAAAACTGGAATGAATATAAATAGCTTATCTTGAGCTTAAAACGCATAAAACGATCTCATTTATTCGCGCTGTATCAATAGAATAAATTTACCCTGGTGTCAAAATGCTATCCTTGTAAAGCTTGGTCTGTTACTTCCACATTATCGACTTTCTGAAAGCCTCGAGGCAATTTGTTACCACGTCTTCCTCGTTCGCCACGGTAGTGCTCTAGATCATCCATGCTTAAGGTTATGTGCCGCTTTCCTGAGTAAATCATAAGCTGTTGATTCACAGCTATGACAGCGATGGCGACAACATATTCAAGCCGTTCTGCAACTCTGGCAGCTGGTATATTAATAATTTTATTGCCTTTTCCTTTTGGCAGTTCAGGCAGTTCTTCTAATTTAAACATAAGCATTCTGCCTTCATTGCTGATACTAACCACGGAACTGTTTTTGATATCGTCAATAGGTACCGGGTTTAAAACTTTACTTCCATTTGGTACTTTCAGGATCGCTTTACCTGAGCGGTTTTTACTCAAAAAGTTGTCCAGCTTGCTTATAAATCCATAGCCTGCATCAGAAGCAATTAAATAGTTTTTATCAGGCTCTCCCATCATTAGCCCTTCAAAGCTGGCACCAGAGGGCGGATTCACCTTGCCAGTCAGTGGCTCACCTTGACCCCTGGCCGAAGGCAGAGAGTATGCTTTGATGCTGTAGGCTCGACCCGTTGAGTCAAGAAAAACTGCACTTTGGTTGTTTTTGCCTTTTACAAAAAGTTTCAGTTTATCGCCTGATTTATAAGCCAAGCTACCAGGGTCCAGATCATGTCCCTTGGCTGATCTTACCCATCCGGCTTCAGATAAGATTACCGTAACCGTTTCAGTACTGATCAGCTCTTCTTCCTTAAAGGCCTGTGCTTCTTCCCGTTCTATCAGGACTGACCGACGTTCATCACCATAAATTTCAGCATCATGTTTAATTTCACTTTTTATAAGCGCCTTTAGTCTGACACTGGAACCAAGTGTTTTTTCAAGCCCAGCTCTCTCTTCCGCCAACTCCTCCTGCTCAGCACGGATTTTTATTTCTTCCAACTTGGCAAGATTTCTCAACTTTAATTCCAGTATTGCCTCTGCATGCCTATCACTTAGGTTGAAACGTTTCATTAGTACTGGTTTGGGCTTGTCTTCTGTACGAATAATCTGAATAACCTCATCAATATTTAAAAACGCTATCAACAAGGCATCAAGGATATGTAATCGGTCAGTAATCTTTTCAAGCCGATGCTTGAGACGACGGGTTACAGTAGCAGTACGGAATGTCAGCCATTCTTTCAACAAGATATTGAGTGTTTTTACCTGAGGGCGATTATCAATTCCAATCATGTTGAAGTTGACACGATAATTTTTCTCTAGGTCGGTCGTGGAAAATAGGTGCGCCATTACGCCATCTACATCAACACGATTAGAGCGCGGTTCAATCACAATTCGTGTGGGATTTTCATGATCGGATTCATCACGCAGATCAATAATCATGGGGAGTTTTTTCTTTTGCATCTGCGCCGCTATCTGTTCCAAAACCTTAGAACCGGAAACCTGGTAAGGTAGAGCCGTAATAATGATATCTCCTCCTTCCTCCGCATATACGGCGCGGCATTTAACTACGCCTTTGCCGGTTTCATACATCTCCTGTATTTCATTTTTGGGCGTAATAATTTCAGCTGCAGTTGGAAAATCTGGTCCCTTCACCATGCCGACCCATTCAGTAACTGCTGCTGGCGGTTGCGCGGGCATATCAGTGCAGGGGGGTGCGCTGTCGGGGACGTGGGGGG
>JAYQVM010000019.1:0-8930 GCA_038148435.1 Gammaproteobacteria bacterium
ATCCAGAGCAGCCAGAATGGTGGCTCCCATAAAATACGGCAGCACCACATCACCATAAGGCACGGATGGTGATACCGGATCACGATCCTGCCAGCCGGTCTTAAGCATGCGCCCGGAAAGGGCAGCCCCCGTCCCATCGACCCCCCAGTTTTTTGCAAAGGGCCCGGTCTGCCCATAGACACTGCCACTGAGCATGATGATATCGGGATGGGTGACGGCGATTGAGGCATAATCCAAACCCAGTTTTTCCATGGTGCCCGGCGAAAAGTTTTCCACCACTATATCAGCCCAGTCCAGCAACGGATCAATAATTTCCCGCATCCGCGGATGTTTCATGTTGATCTGCAAACTGAGTTTAGAACTGTTGAAATTTGAGAACTGCGGCTTGTCATTAAGGTTACGCCGCTGTGAGGCTTCCACCTGCTTATCGATACGGCTTAGACAGGGTCGTAATGCCGATTCAACTTTGACCACAGTGGCACCATGGTCGGCTAGTTGTTTGGTAGTCAGCGAGCCCATCAGTGCCCAGGAAAAATCCAGGATCTTTACGCCTACCAAAGCTTCCTCATGACTCATTAGAGCACTCCCTTGGCCTGATAGGCTGCCAGTTCTTCTCTGCAGAGATTCAAGAGCTCACCGTAAACCTGTTCATTATGCTCACCCGCACGCGGCAGATGTGGCCACAAACGATAGGGGCTGTTCTTGAGGCGCATGAAATAGGCAGGGTATTGCAGTGCTTTATCTGTAATGCCTGATACTGGTTGTAGAAATTCACGCGAGGCTAGATGATCATCTGCCCTTATATCCTCAGGTGACTGGGCAATCGTGGCACGTATTCCTCTTTTTGTCCCCTCAGTAGCAATTTGCTTCTTGGTTTTCGATTTGAAAAAGCGCTCCATGGCGCTTTCCCACTCCAGGCGGACATCAGCATTCAAGGAAGAACGGTCATACAATTCCCAATCCACCTCCTGCATGGGGTTTTCAAAGCCTTCTTCAGTCATCCAGTTGGACAGGGCTGCATTGGCCGGGGCACCGAACTTTCCAGTCATCATGCTGTGAAAGCAGTAGCCGTCAGCCAGCTCCCAGATGACTCGCACATTGGCCACACCAAAACGAATCTTGTTCCCCGAACGTTGCAGCTTACGTTGATCAAACTGATAGGCAGTCAGGTTGTTGGTGTTACGTGTCGAAGCTGTTTCCTGTATAGAGCAGTCTACATGCTGGCCCAAGCGAGACTTGCCACGTTCACGATGGGCAATCATGGCACCGAGGGAAGCTGCTGCATTGGCATGAAAAATACATGCGTCCAGCGCCTCTAGCACTGGCGTATCATCCGGGTAGCCACAGGTATCCAAGGTGCCACCCATGGCCGATGCAACCAGTTCACCCCCCAGGTATCGCGAATAGGGACCGCTTCGCCCGAAAGGGCTGATGGAAACCAAAATAATGAATGGATTGATTTCACTAAGCTGTTCATATCCCAGCCCTCTCGCTTCCAGAGAGCCCGGGGTAAATGACTCAATGACAAAGTGTGCCTTGCCCACCAATGCCCGAAACAGATCCATTCCGCTATCATCCTGTAGGTTGAGGGTGATGCTCTTCTTACCAACATTTTTTGCCTGCCACTGCACCGACTGCTTTTTAGGTAAGCTGGAATTTGACATGTGCCTAGCTGGATCACCCCCTGGAGGTTCCACCTTGATCACATCGGCACCCAATGAGGCAAGAAACCTACCGCAGGTATAAGCAAGATTGTCACTTAAATCCAGTACGGTAAACCCAGATAACATGGCTTGATCCTGCATGCGCTACTCTTTGCTCTTTCTATTTCAAATTGATTCGATAAAAGCCTGAATAAGCTCTGCTAGCAGCGCCTCGTTCAGCTGATAGGGCTGGTCATAAAAAACAATACTCGGAATACCTGCTTCAGCAAGTGCCTTTTTCTGCTGCGGCTGCTGCCAAGTCCAGGCTTCTTCTCCAAGCAGGAAATAAAAAATCACGCCAGAGGCCCCCTGCTCCCGAGCAAAATCGACAATTTCCTTAGGGTCAACATTAACGCTTCGACAAGAACGCGAATCCTGCTGATAATAGTGGCTGATTGCCACCAGGGGCTCCTTATCGCGAGAAATTTCTCCGCTGAGAAAGTGATTGCCGTAAGCATGATAATCGCCAACCACAGTGGCTCCCCTGCTATCTATCAACTGATACAGGCCCGGGTAATCAAGGCCATTACCAGCCAGAATGATTTTCTTGTGAGCCTGTTCTGGTAACTGTCGGGCTTCGATTAGTAAGGCCGCAAGGCTCTCATTAAACAACTTTATCGGCATTATCCTGGCAGCTTGATAGACCCAAAAAGTCAGTTCTCCGTTCAGGCTAAGAGGTGAGCGAGCCCTGAGGCTTGTAAATTCAGCCATTAAATGTCGAGCATGATTGTATGTTTCAATGGAGTTTTGCAAAGCTGCACCATTGATGTTTTTGCCAGTTTTTTCTGCAAGTTTTTCTATAAACTGTGACAAGTGGCGCTGATTATGCCTGTCCGATGCCGGGCGCAAGGTATTCAGCAGATCAAGTAGCTCAACTTCCGGCAAAGAATATTCTGGATAGGCCCTGAGCAACTCACATAAATAATAGTAAAGTCGCTGATGGGTGTCGTTAGCACGCGGCAAGACCAGGATATCCAGATCATTAAAATGATTTCGAAGCAATCTTTCAAACACCGAGCGAGTCAGCGGATCAAAGGCAGCTTCCATGAATTTTTCTGCTTTCTCCGTGGACAGGCCGGGCTCACCATTCAAATGAACGGGGAGAATGCCAGCTGCATGCAGAATTTCAAGCGGAATATTGGCAGACAGATAACCCGCAAGCATGCCACCATCTTGTTTCCATTGCTGGTATAGGTTCTCTGGATATTCCAGTGCTGCAGAAAATGAGCCGAGTAATTTGGGCGCATCATTGCTATCAAAAAAGGTTGGGCTAAAAAGGGTCAAAAGCGGCTCACATCATATTGGGCAAGAATAGCGACAGAGTTGGCACGCCTATCAGCAGGGCAAGATGCAGTATGTCCGCCACCAAAAAGGGCATCACACCACCAAAAATGGTACGCAGACTGATATCCTTGGCAATGCCCTGAATCACAAATACATTCATGCCGACTGGCGGCGTGATCATGGCAATTTCAATGGTTCTTACCAGTAGGATGCCAAACCAGATAGGATGTATACCGGCATTCTGGATAATGGGGAAAAAGATGGGAATGGTAAGCGCCATCATCGCCATGCCATCGAGAAACATGCCGAGGAAGAAAAATACGATCATGATACCGATAAGGATTTCCAGCTGGGAAGCGTCACCACGCAGGATTAATTCACTAACCTGGTCCGTGACGCCGGATGCGGCAATGAAGGTGCTGAGTACAAAGGCCCCGATAATGATTGCGTAAAGCATTCCGGTGGTTTGTAGGGTATCTACCAAAGCCTTTTTGAAGGAACTAAGAGTCAGTTTGCCACGGACCAGACCGATGGCAACCGCACCAAAGGCACCAAGTGCTCCGGATTCAGTGGGGGTGAACCAGCCCAGCAGAAGACCACCGATGACAAAGATAACCAGAATGGTAATGTCGGAGGTTTTCTTGAGGGCTTCCCAGCGCTCTTTCCAGGTGGATTTATCTACCGCGGGCCCCAGTTGTGGCCTGAAACCGCACCAGATCACGATCGCGAACAGATAAAATAGTGCCTGCGTCAAACCGGGCAGCACGCCGGCCGCGAATAGTCGGCCAATGGACTGTTCCGTCAGGATGCCGTATACAATCAGCATGCCACTGGGCGGAATCAGGCTGCCGACGGTGCCCCCAGCAGCTACGGAACCGGCAGCAAGTGCCGGAGCGTAGTTATGCTTGCGCATTTCAGGAATCGCCACCAGGCCCATGGTAGCTGCAGTCGCCAGACTGGAACCACTGACCGCACCGAAACCGGCGCAGCCCCCAACAGAGGCCATTGCTAGTCCACCTCGTCGATGCCCCCAGAATCTGGCTGCCACATCAAAGAAAGCGCGACTGGCACCCGTGGCAAAACAGACATGAGCCATTAATAAAAACATCGGCAACACACCGAGTTCATAGTTGGTCGCTATATCAAAACCAATAACCCCGACCTTGATGATAGCTGCTTCCCAGGTAATCAGAAATCCCAGTCCCACAAAACCGACCAGCCCCAGGGCAAACCCAATCGGGGTGCCGATAGCCAACAGTGCCAGCATGACAAAAAAACCGATATAACCCATCAGTTCTGGACTCATGATTCAGCCTCCAGTGAAGCGGACGGCCTGGTAATTTTTTTACCTGTCAGCAAATGCAATAAAACCCTCAACAGATACAGACTCCCCAAAAAGGTTGCGGCAAACCAGATGATGCGAAATGGCACAATGGGAATAAGCAGGAGGGGCGTTTCTTCAAATAAATCCCAGACATCAATGATCAACCACATGCTGCCATAGGAAATGCTCAAACAAATCACGATGGAAAAAAAAGTGGCCAACTTTTCCAGCAGCGCCTGCGTTTTCATCGATACGTGATCGATCAACAAGCGGGCAATGGCATGTTTATCCTGAAAAGTGGCAAAAATAAACGATGCGGACGCAATTAAGGCAATTAGCACCTCGGCAATTTCAATGGAGCCCGGTAAAGGTATACTCAAATGCCGGCCAGCTACACTGAGGGATACCAGCAACATGACGGCCAGCAGAGAAAATGCACCAATATTTCTGGCAACAGCCTCAACAAGTCGAATAATTTTCTCCATCATTGAACCGCACCTTCTTCGCGTAAGGTATTAATTTCATGCTGGGAATAATTCAAGGCCCGTAGTATTTCATCACTGTGTTCACCAAGCTTTGGGGCCGGCCCAACCGATTCATGCTGCATCGCCTTGAGATTGAAGCCGGGGCCAAGTGTAATTTTGCTGTTACCTAGCGTATTTTCTTGGGAACGAAATAGGTCCCGTGTTTGCAGATGTTCTAGTTCGGCAACTTCCGGAATACTACGAATTGCTGCAGAAGGCACGCCGACGGCATTGAGGATAGCTTCCCACTCTTCCGCCGACTTTTGCCGGGTATGAGTTTCGATATCGGCACACAGCTTCTGCTTGTTTTGCAGACGGGATTCATGGTTTGCATATAAGGGATTCTCAAGCATATCCTCACGGCCTATAGCACGACACAGCGCTTCGAACTGAGACTGGGTATTGGCACCAATCGAGACTTCACCATCAGCACTGGGAAAGGTATCCGAGGTCGGACTATTATTGAAACCACGGTTGCCTACTTTCCTGGGAACATCACCGGCAATCAGGTAAGGTGCCACCATGGAAATCATCAGGTTTAGGGAAGCATCCAGCATTGCGATATCGATGTACTGTCCCTCACCGAATCGCTCTCGCTGTAATATGGCAGCCAGTATCGCTGTTGCAGCGGTATAACCGGCAAAGGTATCCAGCACAGGAAATCCAACTTTGGTAGCCGGACTACCTGGCTCACCGGTCAGTGACATGACGCCCGAGAACGCCTGCACGATATGGTCATAGGCCGGATTGTCCCGAAGCGGGCCTGACTGGCCAAAACCTGAAACCGAACAGTAAACCAGCTTATCATTTAAGGCCTTGCAGTCTTCATACCCCAGACCCAGACGTTGCATGACGCCGGGTCTGAAATTCTCAACTATCACATCGGATTCGACAATCAGTCGTTTGACAATATCGATACCTTTTTCATGTTTGAGATTGATGGCAATCGAACGTTTACCGGTATTAACGGCGATAAACGGCGGCGCCATCGCCTTGAAGGCTTCCCTCGGATCATAATGCCGCATGACATCACCCTTGCCAGGCGCTTCGATTTTAATAATCTCGGCACCCAGTTGTTGCAGAGTATGGGTGCAAAAAGGACCTGCCATGACATGGGAAAAATCCATGACCTTAATGCCAAACAGCGGAGACTTCATAAACCCTGTATTGTTGTCCTTGAACTGAAGTGAAAGAAGGATAAAGATATTCATAGGGCATTACAAACAAAACAGCCCCTGTGAGTCCCAACGCTGCAGATAACATCCCTTTTTAGCCAAACAGGTGAACTTCTTGTAGAAAATAAGAAGTTTTCTTAATATGAGAACTAAAGAAAGAAAATAACCAGCGAGAAGCACCTCAATGAAGAGATCCGCGACATCCTCCAGCCTGTTTTTTTCAGTATGCCTGTCACTGTTTATTAGCCATGCAGGTGCCCTGACCATTGATGAGAATGGTGTCTTTTATCTGAGCTACGCTTCAAGCTATAGTTCAACGCAAAGTTTCTCGCGCGCCGATCTTGACTGGATTGACTATATCGAACGAGAAAGTGAAGGCCGCATAAAAATTCGTCCCTTCTGGTCTGCTACCCTGCTATCCAATGATGAAAACATGCTGGAGTTGCGCCATGGTGTCGCCGATATCGCCATGATCACTCCCATCTATTCACGTTCAGGATCAGTCGCTATTCGGGCGCAAACCGGCTTTTATGCCGGCGCTACCGAAATCAGCACTCAAGTGGAAGTCTTTCACTGCCTGCTGCAGGAGTTCCCTATTTTTCAGCGTGAACTCGAAGGGGTAAAGCTGCTAGTAGTTCAGGGCGGCACACCCTCTTACATTTTTACCCAGAATGCGACTGTCGAAACACTCGAGGATCTGGTGGGTCTTCGCCTGCGAGCACCAACTGCTGTGGTCCCGGTGCTGTTTGAGCTGGGTGGTGATGCCCTGCTGATGCCCATGAGCGATGTCTACCCGGCACTGTCCAAAGGCACCATTGATGGTGTGGTAACACCTATGGACGCACTGTATTCCTTGCGCTTTGCGGAAATCGGTAACTACATGAATATGCTGACCATCCATCGCGGCGGCTACCCCTCCCGGGCCATCTCCAACAAGACCTGGGACCAGCTACCGGCAGATATTCAGAACCTCCTGTTAGAAAGCAGCCGTTACTGGGAAGACCGTATTGCCTACTATGTGCTGGAAGGTGATCGGCTGGGCCGCAATCTGGCCATTGAAGAAGGCGTGGAATTTATTTCGGTTTCGGATAAAGTCCAGGAAGCATTTAACCAAATTCAAACCGAAGTTGCCCGACAAGATGCCCAGCGATTATATAATTACGGTATTGATGGGGAGGCCATTCTGGATTTTGCCAATACCACGATTCGCCGTATTAATTCTGGTGAGGCCGTCAATTGCCGTGAGTGGTAAGAATGACCGGTGACTGTTGAGCCACCGGCATTAGTCTTTCTGATTTAGCGAAGAAAAGCTGGACAGCCTGGAAAGAAATTACCGTCAGTAGTATGTTCATCGCACCAGTCCTTGACACGTTGAATACCTGGATTCACCATCTCGATAACTTCCTGGTAGGACATGACCTCCATATGCACCGGCACGTTAATCTCTACCTCCAGGTCACGGTAGGCAATATTGTCGAGCCAACTGTCACCCCACCATTGCAAATCTTCGGCCGCTGTTGCGACATCCGCCTCGATAATCATTTTATGTTCGGGCACATAGGCGAATAAATTATCGGCCGTGTGATTGTTGTTGATGGTGTGATAGAGCTCCACACGCATGTTTCCATCTTCCAGCACCATCGTATCGTCTACTGGAATAAAATTCAGGGTCTCACCATTGCGTGCCAGGTCATCCGGAAAATTGGGTGCCGGATGTGCTGCCATTTCCGCGAAAATCACTCCATTATTACGCCGCGATATCACCGTTAAACCTTCCGCAATAGCCTGACGCAGACCACGTGTGTGATCAAAATGATGGTGTGAAACGATAATCTCAGTCACCGGTTTTTCCGGCACAATGGTACGCGCCAGAGCCACCACTGCTTTCACCCGGTCGATACCGCCACCGGCTTCATAGAGTGTCATGTGGTCGGCAAATTCGATCACCATGGTGCCACCTGTGATACGCCAGATACCCCTGGCAACGGCTTCAACTTCCAGCGAATTGGGATCAAAACCACCCGGTATAGGCTGGTTTAAAACTGTTTGTGGCGCAGATAGATCCTGGATATCACTGTCGACATAATAACCATCCGCCCACATTTTCAGGTATTCGACGTTGCGCCAGTCCTGTTTGGCGTTATAACCCAGTGGCAGGTATACACCGTCATAGGGAACGAAGCCGGTGTAATGAACTGTGTATTCTACTTCTCCCAAGTTCTGCTGAGGGTTTGACCAGCGAATCCAGGCTGGCAGGTTATTCGGGGGACGGATTGCCAGTGTCAGCAGGTCGCCTTCTTCCAGGGTAATATCCACCAGGGTCAGCCCAGACTCTTCGCGCCGATTTGTCAGGCTATTTTCCGGATCAAGTGCAGCGCGTACCGCTACCAATGGATTAGTATGCATCCACATACGCAGATTACGAATATCCGCTTCGCCGCGCCGTCTTGCGACACCGGCCTCATTCAGGTTATAGGCAACGGCGCCATCCAGACTGGCATCCATAATGCGTCGTTGCAGTGCAAAATCATGCCCCCCATAAATAGCAAAGGGAAACAAGTCATTGTTGCGTTCCTGCTCATAATAACGGTCATTTTCCAGATCATAGATACGACGCAGATCATTGGCCTGAATGTATTTCTGCGGGGCATCAGGCAAGGACGTGATATTACCGCCACCATCCTGGTAAGCATAATGCGCATAACCCATCATGGTGATATTGCGAACCTGCATGATGCGTTCTTCACCGCCCATGGCCTGAACCACGGCATTGATTGCATCAATAGCAGTCGAACCAGGAACGGAACCGCTGGCAGCAGAATCCATTTCAGTATCATTACTAACACTTACCTCCTGTAGGTTCTGGACAGGCAAAGATGAATCAACGGATGGCATCATCTCTGCTTGAGGTGCACAAGCA
>JAYQVM010000019.1:8940-21709 GCA_038148435.1 Gammaproteobacteria bacterium
GTATTAAGGTTATTGTTTTCATGTTGTCCTCTTCAAGCTCTGTTGTTTTTTGACCTGACAATCCGCAATCACTATCTGCAAATTGTTGGCTCCCAGTTATTCCCGTTGGCTTCATACTTAAAATTGGTGCTCCAGATGATTTCTTCTCTGAGGTAGGCCGGATCAGTAATAATACTGGTCACGATCAGCCAGCGCTCACCACTGGGCGTTTCCACTACACGGTAAAAATCATCCACGGTGGTCTGATCACTGTAGGGCACACCGTTACGCTGCAAATAGCCCGACGATAAGACAGATGTGCTGGCACGTAGATTACCACCTTCAAAACTCCTGATCGGCCCGCCAAAACCTAAGCCGCGAGTCTGACGTTCCTTGTACCAGTTTGCCCTGGTATAACCCTGCAAACTGGCTGATTGTGATTCTATATCCTCAGCATTGAAATGCAGCAGTCGAGTCTGGGATCCAGCACTGAAATCAATACGCAGGGTTTCTTCATCCTCCCAACTGATATGCAGACGTCCCGGATAACGGATAATCCCCGCTCCACCAAAAGCCAGACAGCTTTCCAGCTCACTGTCATCAGGCCTCCAGGCATTGGCCAGTTCTTCACCAGCCTGATTCAGCGGTATGCTGCCCGGGTCACCGACCGGCGGTACCAGCATGCGCCAGCGCCAGTCCTCTGTGACTACTGATACCCAGTAGCCTGTCATATCAAAAGGAGCTGCCTCCTGGGGAGACGGCGGCGGTCCGGCAGGCCCACCACGCTGGGCAAGTGCCTGTGTTGAAAGCAGTATCAGCATGCTCAGGCCGGCCATGCTGAAGCTTGATAGTTGTTTTTTCATGAAAATTCCTCTTAAGGTAGCAGGCTTAAGAATCACTGCTCACTCAACTCTGCATAAATTACTTCAATAAACCGTTCGGTGGTCCAGAATCCACTGTCGGCACCATAGATGGGATCATAGTCACGCGTCAGTCGTTCGGCTTTCACCTGCTCCAGACTGAGCCCTCGCGCGACGGCATCTTCAATGCGTTCATAAATGACCGTCAGCATATCGCGGTAATTCACCAGTTCGTATTCATCCGTGATTCTGCCATGACCTGGAATAATATAGGTCCCTGCCTGCTGAATTCCGTTAGGTATCGCTATCGCTAGCATATTATTCAGGGCATCCAGATAGCCTCGAACACTACCGCCATTATTGACGTCAATGATCGGGTAAATGCCCAGGGTAAAAATATCCCCAGCAGCGAGCACATTGGAACCGCGGAAGTAGACAATACTGTCTCCATCAGTATGTGCAGCTGGCTGGTGAATCAGCTGAACCGCTTCCCCATTGGAATAAAATTCCATGCTGGGCGTGCCATAGGTATTACCTGGCAGCGCTTCGGCGGCAAACTCCGCTTCGTCGGTGACCATGCTGACCATAACGCCGGCATGCGCATATATCGCGGCAGGACCTCCGGTCAGAAATTCGCCTGCCAGGGAAACAGCCGAATTACCACCCACATGGTCAGCATGTATATGTGTATTGATAATCCAGCGAATCGGCACATCAAATTCATCTTTCAGCAGGGCTATCAGCTGATCACTGGCCTGCGCCAGTTTGGTATCCACCACAACGATGCCTTCCTCACCAACCAGCAGTGTTGTATTACCCCCGCCACCGGCGACCATCCACACTTGCCCCTGCACATGCAGTAGTTCCAGCTCTGTTTCCTGCGCCTGCAGAACAGTACTTACACACAGCAGCAAGGAGAGCAGTAGAGTCTTAATCATTATTTTCATCTGTTTCATGTTGATTTCCCTATTCCGCCTGCAGGTCTTTAATGACTTGCATGTACTCCGGATAGGTTGTCTCAGCTCCACCCCTTGTCGTCTCAAAAGGAATATCGTGTGTTTCAGAGAATTCTCGAAGATACTCATTTTGTCCGGGCAATATATGCGGCACAAAATCCGGAGCCAGGCCAACTTCATCGCGATAGGAACAAATATATGGAGCCATCTGATAACCCAGTTCGAGTTCCCAGTCGCGACTACGGATAAAAGTCTCTGTCAGATACAGTGGGTCCTCTATGACACTGACCTGAGTCAGGTAATTACCATTACGCATAAAGTACTCGGGACGAGTTGCCTGATCACTGCGCGGTATCCCGTTACGACGAACCCAGCCTTCTTTCAGGTGCGTGGTCGTCACCACCAGCATATCTCCCTGCCATTCTCCTGTTGAAAACCCTTCCCAGGTATGGGGCGCAAATTCAGAAGGATGTTCGCGACCATCCATCCATATGGTGCGTACCGGTGTCATCCAGCCCATAACCAGTTTATAGGCCTTGGTCTGCCAGGTGACTTCATCTATTTCCTTGTAGATCAGCATGCTGCTGAAGCTGGGCGAATAGTCCGAAGGATGTGGTTCACACTGATGCTCCAGCACGGACCACTTGGTGGCGGTCCAGGCATCACCTTTATAGCGAGCGGCTTCATTGATTGGCAAACCTGAATAGTCACCGATATCCGGCCCACCACCGCGCTCATAATCATCTTCATGACGACGCGAGCCCCAGGGGCCGGCAATATCGATCTGTGAATAGGCCGGCGGCATGGCCACCATGACCATGGCAAAAAAGATTACATGTTTGATCATTGTGCCGAGTCTCTCCCCTTTCAATGTCCAATTCTAAATAGCTTGCCCCAAACAATTTCGCGTCAAGATTTCATAACCATAAAATTTTTATAGTTTTATTTGTATAAAGACGCACTACCAAGCGCTCGAACTATACACTAATCCCATGAAATTGTTTAAGCACTATCATCCCCCGATGCTATGAAAAGGACCCCTTGCGGGTGCTGTTTGCGTTATTGATAACTCAATATGCTTGGCACCACAGCCCTGTATCTGAAGCTACCATCAGGCCCTTGACGATTGATTTATCTGAAACACAAAGCTAACTTATTATTCCTGAATAAAACATAGATTTTTTCATCACAATTAGAACTCTGACAAAGAGGCCAACCATGCATACATTTTGTTTTCTTTCCCGAATAAATTTCTCTCTGGCAGCATTGACACTACTGCTGTGCCCGTTTGCTCTGGGGCAGGATAATGTCACGGCCGGGGATCTCTTTGTTGAGCCACCAACACTGGAAAATCTGGGATTCGAATGGCAGATCAATGGCGACGACAATCGCAATGCTTCCGTTGAGGTAGCCTACCGTGAAAAAGGTACCAGCAACTGGCAAGAGGGCCTGCCCCTGTTTCGCCTGCAACATGAAGAAGTCACCTCCATTGTGTTTACAGGCGCCTTTAATGTAGTCACGCCCAACATGTTTGCCGGCTCTATCTTTGGCCTGGAACCAGACACCCTGTACGAAGCCCGCTTCAACTTGAGCGACCCGGATGGAGTCAACGGGATTGCTGAACGCATCGTCGAGGTGAGAACCCGGCCGGAACCCATGCCAGCTAAAGATGGTAATGTGTATCATGTTTATCCCTTCGACTGGGAAGGCCCGCGCGAAGAACCTGCTTTCAAAGGACTGCTGTCAGCCTACTTCATGAGTTCTGCCGACTATGCCGAGTTCACACCCACTGAAGGCGGCGACTGGTACAACGCTTTCCCCCCGCGAGTGCAGCCGGGCGATACCATTCTAGTGCATGCCGGTGTCTATAAAGATCAGCGCTTTCGTTATGGTCATGAGCTGCTGTCCGGCTGGACTGAATGTTGTAACACCACCGGGGACGGCACCTATTACCTGACAGCAAAAGGCACTGCAGAGCGGCCTATCGTTATTAAGGCCGCCGGTGACGGCGAAGTCGTTTTCGACGGCGACGGCAACCATAATCTATTTAATGTCATGGCCGCCGATTACCATTACTTTGAAGGGCTGACTTTCCGCAACACCTTTATCACCTTCGAGGCTGGTCTGAAACGTATCGCAGGGGCCAAGGGCCTTAGCTTCAAGAACAACACATTTGAAAACATCGGTATCGGCATTCATACAGACTGGAGCGGCTCTCGAGATTTCTATATCGCCGATAATTATTTTACCGGCCGTCATAATACCGAACTCCTGGTTCCCTGGTCAGTGAGCCCCAACCGTCCTAACTGGGATTACTGGTCAAAAATTCCGGATATCATGATGTTAACTGACAACCAGTCGCAGTTTGCCATTAAGGTCTATGGTTCAGGCCATGTCATCGCCTATAACAGTGTTTATCATTTTCACGACGGCATCGATCATGCCACCTACGGCGAACCCGATGACTGGCCAAATACTCCACGTGAACTGATCCCCGTTTCAATTGATATCTATAACAATGATATTTACAACGTACATGATAACTGTATTGAAGCAGACGGCGCTTTCTACAATGTCCGCGTCATGCGCAACCGCTGCTTCAACTCTGCATTACAGGCTTACAGTCTACAGCCGCTTGGTGGCGGCCCGGCTTATTTCATCCGTAATATCAGCTATAACTCACCGGCATCGGGTTCCATCAAGTTTTCCCAACGACCTGCCGGTGGCGTGTATTACCATAATACCTTTTTCTCAAATGCTGCACCTGGCATGGGCAACGAAGCTGCCAACCTGGAATTTAGAAATAACCTGATTCTCGGACAGTACGACGGACCCGTCATGGGCATTCCCACCCTCACCAATTATTCAACAAGTGACTATAATGGCTATTACATCAATGAAAACAGGAGCACTGCTCCCTTTATGTGGTACTCACCACCTTTTAATCGTGATGCCAATTATGAATTAGATGCATTGATTCAGCGTAACTATGATTCACTTGATGCTTTCACTGAAGCGACCGGGCAGGAGCGTAACAGCATCCTCATAGATCCGAGCATATTCCGCAACGTCATCATGCCAAATCCAAATGGTGAGCTTACCGATATGTATCTCATTGAGGATGTTGATTATCGCCTACGTCGTGGTGCTGCAGCCATTGATGCTGGAATAGTATTGCCGGGCGTTAATGATGACTTTGAAGGACGTGCACCAGACCTAGGCGCTATCGAGTTTGGTGAAGATATGCCGCATTTTGGACCGAGAAATTTTCAGTGAATAAGCAAAAGTAGAAATAGATTACAAATACTTTTCTAATTTTAGGTCACTAGTTTTCTCTTATGTTACTATGATTTATTAATCGAATTTATTCAGGGAATGATATTTATAGGGTTAAATAAAAAGTTAGAGTAAATTTTAGTGTTAAGAAATTGCAAAAGGGCTATAGTGCCACCAATTTATGATTTTTTTCCTAACTTAATATAGTTTTTCTCGATAAGGAGTACGTAATGATTTTTATAACTACACAGAAAAATAAATACAGACAGAGGTTCTTATTTAATTTACCTACTTTCCCTCTTTTATTAATTAGCTTAATTTCTTTGACTGCCTGCGCAGCTGAATCTAACAATTTAGAACTTGAAGTTTATACTGCGGAATTTAGTGGTATCGCTGAAAATTCTTTTACATTATTGGGAAATGAGGCGGCTATTCAGATTGATACCCCTTGGTTATTAGCTGATGGTGAAACTTTAGCTCAACATATAACTGATAGCGGGAGAGAACTTAGCCACATTCTGTTAACACATGGACACCCAGATCACTATATGGGGCTAGGGCCATTAATAGAAGCATTTCCAAATGCACAAGTCTTAGCACGCCAACCTGTAATTGATGAAATTTCTACACAGTTTCAAGCTAAATGGGTACATTGGGAGCCACTTTATGGTTCGCAACTGCCAATACGACCGGTTATACCTGAGTTGTTAGAAGGCGATAGTATGCTTCTTGAAGGACATGAAATTCGATTTCTTGATGTACCACCAGCGGAAACTATGGACGCTACTGTATTTCATATCCCTTCATTAGGAGCTCTGATCACCGGAGACTTAATATTTTCAGAGATGCATCCTTATTTTGCAGACTTGAACAACCCTGGAAGCTGGATTGAAGCTCTAAAACTAACACAGACAATCGCTCCAGTTGTGGATGTTTATCCCGGTCATGGCCCATCGGGAGGGAGCGAGTTACTCACTAATGCAATCAGTTATATGGAGGTATATCAGGACATCGCTCGGCCAGGAGTTCCACTACGAGACTTTGCACCTGCAATGGCAGAGAGTTTTCCAGATTATACACCTACTTTTTTATGGTGGACGCGTGGTCCAGGATTCGGCATCGTAGGTCCAGAACGTTTATCAGTGCCACAGGAAATTATTGAGCAATTACCCCCTCATTTACTAGAGGGAGCAGCACCTCCCTAACAGAAACTAGTACAAAATTAGAGTGCCGATATACAAAACTTTATGATCTAAAAATTTTATCAAAAAGAATAATAAAGGTTATGCCTGATGCGAATTAAAAACTTGCTTTTCTTTCTTACAGTTTTTCAATTTTTATTTCTTGATAGCGTTTTTGCACAGAATAGAGTAACTGAGCCTTATCCACCATTTCGTGTTATTGGCAACCTTTATTCAGTAGGAGGGAAGGACCTAAGTGTTTTTCTTATTACATCTAATGAAGGCCACATCCTAATCAACACTGGTTGGGCAGACTCTAGAGTACTTATTCAGGACAATGTTGAGTCACTAGGCTTCTCATTAAATGATGTAAAAATTCTACTTGCACAGCATGCTCATGGCGATCACACAGGTGCTATGGCGGAAATCAAAACTTTAACTGGCGCGCAGGTTTTTGCAACAGCTAAAGATATCCCGCTTCTTGAAGACGGCGGATTTAGTGATCCACAGTTTGGTGGTCGCCTTGGTTTCGATCCGGTCAAGGTTGATCGCACACTTGCACAAGGAGATCTTATTGAACTCGGCGAAAACCAACTTACTGTACATTTACACCCTGGCCATACTGCAGGCGCGACTAGCTTTATCATGAATGTTAGGGAAAATGGACTTGACTATCGGGTTTTGATAGCAAACATGGGATCTGTCAATGCGGGGAAAAGACTGGCAGTTGATCCCACATATCCTGGAGTCGCTGCTGATTTTGCTTATACTTTTACTACCCAAAAAATGATGGATATTGATGTCTGGGTGTCAGCTCATGGATCACAATATAATCGCGATGAAAAATGGCAGCCCGGGCAAACTTATGATCCCGATACGTTCGTCGACCCGGATGGATTTTATGAAAAAGTAGAATTTTATGAAGAGCTATTTTTGGAAGCGCTCGCTGCAGAGATGCTATAGGATAAGAATATATTTTTTAATCTATAAAATGAAGTTCAAACGAGAAGCGTCCTTCAAAAAAAACTGGCTAAATATTTCATTGATTAAAAGACTAAAAAAGTATTCGGAAAAATTTATTTAAGTAACTATTTTAATTAATAACCCAATTAATTGGGATACTAGTAACATCCCCTATAAGAACCTCTAGAAACTAATTAAATAAGCAGCCTAATTCATCCTAAATTATCAGCCTAATTATTTTGACGTTTGAGAGCCATTAGCGTTAAGTACAACTTCCATATTAAAAATTAATTAATCATCTGGAGTAGATGCCATGTCGTTAATAAAAATAATAGCTACAATATTTACCTTACCACTTTTAATGCTAGCCAGTACCGCATTTACTCAAGCGCAGGAATATCGTCTAGCTCCTCATTTTGATTTCGAAGCAGAATTTGCTTGGGAAGCAAAGGTCACTATTGCTCCTTCACAGACCGTAGGACAAAGCAAAAATGGTCACCGAAATATCATTCCGATAACCGGCGGCACATTTCAAGGGCCTAATATCCATGGAGATGTCATGCCCCTAGGTGAAGATTGGCAGTTAGTGCGTCCTGATGGAGTAACCGAGCTTTACGCTCGTTATTTATTGCGCACTGATGATGGTTATTTGATTCAGGTCATTAACAAGGTGCTGTCCCATAACACAAATGGAGAGTTATACCGTCGATCAGTAATTGATCTAGAAGCACCGCTTGGCAGCCCATATGAGCATCTCAATAAATCAATATTTCTTGGCACATTAAATGTTCCAGAAACTCTGAATGAAGGTGAAGAGCCATACGTCATCATCGGCTTTTATAGACTACTATGAAGTATAATTTTACAGCTGCTTTTAAGCCTTCTATCGGGGAGAAGCTGATATTTATCTTAATTTCTTAAATTATGTTACCTCAATATCTGACAATAATTTTATTAATTGTAGATATAAAAAGAATAAGTCTATATCGGATTTATGTTGGTATTCATACAGCATTGCAGTAATGCATCAAGCGTTGCTGGCAGGTATAAATTTTAATAATTTTTGACGTTTGGCAGAGATAGAAACTTCTATAGTTTCGAAGAATTAACAATCTATAAGATTCGGCGCTTGTTTTCCTTAAGGTTCACGGGCCTCAGTTCATTTTCTTCTTTTAGTTTTGCCTGCCAGCGTAGCCTGAAATAAGTCAGAGCCTCATCAGCATTAAACGAGCGCGGAGCAAAATCAGGACTGCCTTGCAGTAGTTTCTGTTGTTCTTCAATAAAGACTTTATCCTCCATAAATCCCTCTATCAGCGAATCTTTCAGCGAAGGGCTGATTTCATCGTTATCAAGAGCATCACCGTGAAGATAATTCCAAAAGAAATGTGTGGTGTTATAGGTCTCCGGCGTCATGAATTGGCAATTGCGATACTCCCGCATCGGTCTGCCATCATTTGCCGGATAACCATCGGAATCAACGGGTTCGAATATGGTCTCCATCAAAAAAATACCCGGCAGAAACATAACCATTCGGTTGCAACGGTCAACCTTCTGTTCATATTCCGAGACAGGAATTACTTTGCGATGAAATGGTGGCGGTAAGCTGGCCCGATGCCAACGTTCAATCCGGTAGCCATTATCGAGTTTTTCCAAGTTCTCACTATTTGTTTCATAGGCATATTCTTCCGAGCCGCCCAGCGTGGTGGTATGCACAAAAGCCACATGGGAAAAGTCACTCAGGTTATCGACAATCAATAACCAGTTAGCCTCATAATGGAGGTAACTTTGCTTATCGAATCCGCGCCACTTATCCGGTTCACTTAGGGGAGCAAAATCGTGAATCAGAGCCGGATCAGCCCTGTCGGGATCTCCCATCCATATCCACAACATGCCACCACGTTTTTCCAGTGGATAACTTCGGACACGCATAGTCTCAGCAATGTGCTCCTGTCCTGGTATCTGTACTACTTTACCCTCAGCATTAAACAGCATGCCATGATACATGCAGCGTAAGCACTCTCCTTCAACACGGCCCAGTGAAAGTGGTGCCGAACGATGACAGCAACGGTTATCAAGCGCGACGAACTTGCCCCTTTCTGTTTTAAAGAAAACCAGAGGCACTTCACAAATGGTCCTGGCCAGTTTGCCATCCGCTGCAGCAACTTCCCATTCCCAGGCGGCGGCATACCAGATATTTTCGATAAATTTTCGTTCAGTGCTCATTGTGCATCCCCAATAGTAAATTTGACGCATGCAGGATTGATCAAACAACTATTTACAAACATTACAGAGGCTGAGCCAAGATGGAGTCTGAACACTTTGCTATTGTGCCGCTGCTTGATTTAGAGCAAAGCGATGACGCGTCAGGATATAGTGCCTGATAGCCTCCGCTTCTTCCGCGCTTATCTCAGACCCGAAACCGACCATACCTCGCTGAGCAAATGCGCCATCTCTCACCACCGTAGCCCAGGCATCGCCACTGGCAACCAGAGCGCTGTAGCGCAAATCTGGAATAACGCCACTGCCAACAGCGCCGGCACCATGGCAGCCTCCACAGAAACGGTCATAGACCGTAAAGCCATCTTCTGCCAACTCCTCATCAATAAATATGGCCGAAAAGTCTGGTAGTTCTGCAGGCAGAAAATCACTGTCAGGCAAACTGGCTCTACCATTTAGCTTAAAGGTTAATACCCGGCTGACGTTTTGGGTTGGACCGGAGCTCAAGGCCACAGGCCCGGTAATAATGGGGAAAATACCGCCCCAGCCTGCCATCACTGTCAGGTACTGTTCACCATCCACTTCATAGGTGACCGGCGGTGCCACAATTCCTGTCTGGGCAGAAAATTGCCAGAGTTCATTGCCGTTTTCCACATCATAGGCCTTCAGATAACCGGCAGCCGTGCCCTGAAAAACAAGCCCACCGGCTGTGGATAAAACACCCCCGTTCCAGGGACCGGGATACTGCACACGCCAGACTTCCTCTTGGGTAACCGGATTCCAGGCAGCCAGGTGGCCGCGAGTGCCTTCCTGTACCGCAGCTATCACCCCCGGATCATCGGGTAATCTGGCGACACTGGTATCTACGCCCAAGTTTACTGCCAGGGTTTTAATTTCCAAATTTTCATCTGCCATGTAAGGAAAACTCATTTCCTGTGCCGGGAAATACACCAGTCCGGTTTCAGGGTTATACGACATGGGGTGCCAGTTATGACCGCCCAGAAAAGCGGGGCTTTGCAACGCAACTTCCCCAGTTTCCCAGTAACGTGCTTCCGGCAGGATATTGGGGCGACCCGTGGCCGGATCGATGCCATCGGCCCATGTAACCGGCACAAAATTCTCGCCGGAAATAAACTCGCCAGTAACACGGTCTAGCACATAGAAAAAGCCGTTTTTTGGCGCCTGCATGATGACCTGCCGTAGATCACCATTAATCTCCAGGTCGGCCAGTATCATATGCTGTGTTGCCGTATAGTCCCATCCTTCACCCGGTGTGGTCTGGTAATGCCAGACATAGTCACCGGTATCAGCATCCAGTGCGACGATGGAAGACAGGAACAGATTATCCCCTTCCCCATCACTGCGGATATTCGGATTCCACGGAGAGCCATTGCCTGTGCCAATATACAGGAGACCAAGGCCTGGATCGTAAGCCATGGAATCCCAGGCAGTTCCACCACCGCCCAAGGCCCACCACTCGCCATTCCAGGTATCTGCCGCCATGGCCATGGCATCCGATTCAAAGCCTTCTACTGGATTGCCTGGCACAGTATAAAAACGCCAGCGTTGCTCACCGGTAGTCACATCATAGGCCGTGACATAGCCACGTACCCCGTATTCGGCACCACCGTTACCAATAAACACCAGTCCTTCGGCAACCCGCGGTGCACCGGTAATGGTGTAAGGTTGGGACAGATCCACAGTCAGTACCGACCACAGCTCCTCACCGCTTTGGGCATCTATTGCGATGAGCCGACCATCGATAGTGCCAACAAATACTCTGCCTTCCCACCAGGCAACACCGCGGTTAACCACATCACAACAGGCGTCTACTGCATGACTACGATCAACTTGCGGGTCATAACGCCATAGTTCTTCACCGCTGATGGCATCTAGTGCATACACTACGCTCCAGGCTGCCGAGGTATACATCACCCCATCCACCACAATGGGTGAGGCTTCCTGACCACGCTGATCGGGCAGATCGACCGACCAGGCTAGACTTAGTCCGCTGACCGTATCGCGGTTGATTTGCGCAAGCGGGCTGAAACGCTGCTCAGACCATGTTCTCCCATGTGCCAGCCAATCTCCCGGACGTGCATCAGCATCGGCTGGTGAAGAAGACATATCCGCTCTTGGAGGATTGTTGACAGTGGATGTATTTCGCGCCGACAGCTCTTCATTACTACAGGCAGCTATGAAAGTAGATAAGCAAAGCCCTATCAGGGCTAATCGGGATTTCGTTGTTATCATAATTACTGATCTTTCATCGGATTGAGTAACTTTTATTATAGCGCAAAAGGCGCTACTTCTCTTATAAAAAATATAACGCGTTAAATAGTTGCAATCAATCTTTTTACATTAGATAGCAAATAAACCCTTGATTTACTCAGTAAATTTCATCTAACAGTAGTATATTTAAGCATTTTCAATCTTTACAAATTAACATGTTAAATATATTCTTTGACTAACTTAATACAACAATATCTCGGACACTTATGCGATTTGCCAGCTATTCTCTAAAGGGCGCTGTCTCCTGGGGCGCCGTTATCCCGGGCGACTCGGGTGATCAACTCATCGATTTACAAGAATTGGCTCCGAGTCTTAAAAACGCCATCGAGCAGAATCTGCTAGACAATCTTTCAACCGAAGGATTCCCCGTACATGAGCTGTCTTCTGTACAACTGCTTCCTCCAATTACGTCACCAGAAAAAATTCTCTGCATTGGTGTGAACTACGCCAATCGCAATGCTGAATACAAAGATGGCAGTGAGGCTCCAAGCAAACCCAGCGTGTTCATTCGATTCCCAGGTTCGCTTACCGGACATGGTCAGCCTCTGATACGCCCGCCGGAATCCGAACAATTAGATTATGAAGGTGAAATTGCGATCATTATCGGCAAGACCGGTCGCCGTATTGCTCGTCAAGATGCCTTTGAGTACATTGCTGGCTTAAGCATTATGAATGAAGGCACAATCCGTGACTGGGTACGTCATGCTAAATTCAATGTCACACAAGGCAAGAATTTTGAACAGTCCGGCGCCTGTGGTCCCTGGATGGTGAGTGCCGATGAATTCACCGCCAAACAACTTGAGGACATGCATGTGCAAACACGGGTTAATGGTGAAATCCGCCAGGATGATACTACTGCCAGCATGATGTTTCCGATTGCCTATATCATTGAGTATCTCTCAACTTTTTGTACTCTCAAACCCGGTGACGTTATTGCCACTGGCACTCCTAACGGAGCTGGCGCGCGTTTTGATCCCCCGCGTTAACTCAAGCCTGGCGATACCGTTGTAATTGAGGTAGAAGGTATCGGTATGCTGAGCAATTC
>JAYQVM010000020.1:0-21315 GCA_038148435.1 Gammaproteobacteria bacterium
GTTTTTGCTTGTTTGCTTTCTTGTGGCAGCCCATTGGGTGCCGGTATCAGTCAACAGTTCCGCGTTCAATCAGCAAGCCGTCAATGTAGACCTCACTGATGCGTCGCGTATTGGTAATATCATCTAGTGGATTTGCTTCCAGCACGATGAAATCGGCTTTCTTACCCGGCATGATAGCGCCCATGTTATCAAGTGCCAAGAAGTCTGCAGCGTTGGCAGTGGCAGCGCTGATCACTTCCATCGGGCTCATTCCCGCCAGGACCATGTCTTCCATCTCAAGATGTGGTCCCCAGGGGGTATTACCGTCAGTGCCGAGGGCAATTGAAACACCGGCATCATTAAGTACCGCCAGATTAGCAGCCTGAAGCGCATAAGATGCCTGGGCCTCTGTATCCTCACGTTGTGCTGCCTGCAATTCCTGTAATTCGCTGTCTGGCATGGTGCCGGCGAGCCAGCTTAAATCAGTAATGACCCCTCGCTCATTGAGATTCGGCACCAGTACCACATAGGGTCTGGCTTTTATCATGCGGATAAATTCCTCATCAACTGGCTGGTCACGAACACCGTGAGCAAAGGAACTGACGCCAGCTCGTAAAAGGCCTTTGGCATCCTCAAGCTCGAAAATATGAGCAGTGACACGCAAGTCTTGGTTCCAGGCCTCATCAATAACCGCGCGATAGAGCTCCTCCGAAAGCTTTTCATACTGGCCATCCCGATCATCTACCCATACTTTAATGAAATCCACACCCAGGGCTGCTTCTTCACGAACAGCTGCGCGGGCTTCCTCCTCGGTACTGACCCAGTGCGGGTCTTCAGTGCGGCCAGGTTCAGGAGACGTAATGCCACGACCGGCGGTTAAAAAGCGTGCTGTACCTTGGATGTTCTGTTGCTGTATCTCAAAAGGGGCTATACCGAAATCACGCCCAAGACTAAGAGCTGCACTAACACCATAGACCGTACGCTTTCTCAGGTCTTCCAGCAGAGCAGCACGCTCGATATTCAAATGTGTGTGGGTATCGATGATGGAGGGCATCACGGTCATGCCTCTCAAGTCTACCCGCCTAGCATCAGTGGGCAAGCTGACACTGCTAGCAGAGCCAACCAGCTGGAAAACACCTTGTTCCACTAAAAAAACGCCGTTTTCGATGGCAGGGCTGCCGTCCCCGATAATTAGGCGAGCCCCTTCGTAGATCACCGCGCCCGATGTTTCTGGGTTGCTTGCGTTATCTTCAGACACTAGAGCAGGTTCATCATTATTCGAGCAAGCATTCACTAGAAGCAGGGGTAGCAAAATTATAAGCAGCCTGCGCTTTAGATTATTGGAAATTAGAAACATGCATTTCTCCTAAGATGTTTGAACTGATCTATAAGAAGCTAGGTTGTATCAGTAAAGCTCAGAGTGTATAGCTTTTTTGGTCGGGACTAAATAACAACTGGTTTGAAGAGATCGAAATGAAAGCGCATACATTGATTCGATAACTCGTTAACTCGCCTTGCACAAGGCCTCATTGCGTGTGAGGTAATTGGGCTGAAGATATCTAACAATTATGGATCAGAATACAAAAACGCCGGCTTATGCCGGCGTATTTGTACCAGTTCTTGGGACTAAGGTAATTCGAATACCCAAACTGTTGAGCTGGGTTCCGAGGGTAACGTGATTTCAGGTACCAGACGAGGAAAACTCGCTGTTTGTGCACCACCATAACCTACCACTACGGCAATATACTGTTTGCCTTCGATAGCAAAGCTAACAGGCCCCGAGTTGGGGACATCATTCAACCTAACGTTCCACAGGCGCTCGCCGGTGCGGTCATCATAGGCCGAAAAGCTGCGATCAAGTGCGCCCGCAAAGACGACGCCACCAGCTGTAGCCAGTACGCCGGAGGTTTGAGGAGCACGTTGCCTGGCTGTCCAATGCTCTTGCATGTTGCCACCGATATTAAATGCCTGGATGTGGCCATAACGACCATCGCTGTTATCACGAGGGCGCAGGGTCCAGCGATAACCGGAAGACAAGAAGCCATTTTCACCTTCTCCAACAAGAACCATGGTCATGCACGTCTCAACAGCAGGCACAAACATACGCCCCGTATTAGGGTTATAGGCGCCGGGAATCCAGCTGCGTCCACCACCAGCATGGGGGCAGACCATTTTGTTCTCTAGGCCATCAGGATAAAGTGAGAGATCAACAATCTTGCGATCAGTTTCGGGATCGACGCCCAGAATCAGGTTCTGTAATCCCATATCATAGGAACTCAGATATTCGCCAGTTGCAGCATCCAGAATGTCGTAATATCCCAGCTTGCCGCCGGTCATGACCACATGCCGCTGCTCGCCATTGTAAGTGATATCCGTAACAACTCGCTCGAAAGCCCAATCCAGGTCATGCTGATCATTATTCATGTGTTGGAAGTACCAAACCACTTCACCACTTTGAGGGTCAAAGGCCAGCGTGGTATTGGTGAAAAGAGCATCATTATTGATGCCGGGAATATCAACCATATTCATTAGAGGCCCGGTATCATAGGTCTGTGCGGTGCCGAATAAGGCCAGATTATTCACTGGGTCATAGGATCCGGCCGTCCAGACGGAGCCACCGTTGAGTTCTTCATAAGGCACATTGTTCCAGGTGTTGGAACCGGGCTCACCGGGGGGTGGAATCACGTAAAAACGCCACATTGGTGCACCTGTCTCGGCATCGAGGCCTTGGATAAAGGTGGAATCAGGGCCGCCACCTGAACGCATAGTCCCCTGCATAACAACACCCTGAGCAACCAGTGGGCCGCCAGAGATAACGGTATCTAGATTGGTTTCCCAGACCAGGCGGCCGGTACGCATGTCCAGTGCTATGACATAACCATCTGATGTGGATGCATAGATTTTGTTACCGTAAATGGCAATATTTCGTTGGACTCGCGGGGTAACATCCTCGCCCAGATTACGTCGATAGTGCCAAAGTTCATCGCCGGTCAGGGCATTCAGCGCCATGATGTGATCTTCATAACTCTGAACGAACATGACGCCATCATGTACCAGCGGAGTAGATTCATTGGGGCCACTGGGCAGACTTAAAGACCAGGCAAGACGTAATTCATCAACATTTCGGCGATTGATTTCATCAAGCGGGCTAAAAGCTTCTGCGGTGTATTGGCGGCGCCAGGTCAGCCAGGAGCTGTCAGGTGGATCAATCAAGAGCTCATCAGTGACATCACTGATGCTGTTGAGGGGATTGCGGGGGACCTGCCATTCAGGAAGGTTGACGTCAGAGGCAAAGCCGCCGCCGGGGCCGCCAATTCGCAAGACGGCCTGTTGGGAACTGATACTGCCGGCCGTGACATAAAGGGAAGCCAGTTGATCCAAATCAGTGGGTAGTTCCTGATTACCCGCGGGGACTTCATTTTGCTGGAAAATAAAGGCCATCAGGTCGGAATAAGTCTGGTCACTGAGACTGCCTGCGCCACCGGGAGGCATAGATTCCTTGAGCATATTAGTGAAGGTCGCAGCACTCACACCAGCCCAGCGATTGGTGAAAGGTGTTCCTCTGAGCGGAAAACCAAACTCGCCATTATCGAGCTGCTCTCCATGACAGACCACACAGGTTTGCATATAAACGGCGCGTCCGCGCTCAGCCTGCTCCAATGTGTAGTGCACAGGATTCTCTGGTAACTGTTGAGCCATTGACGGGGTGAACGCGATGCTGGCACCCAGCACTGCTATAAATTTAAATGCATTGTGACTTCTCATGCTAACTCCGGTCCGATTTTTTTATTCATGTAATTGATTTTAAATGAGTTATTCTAATTCTTTAATGTTACGCCAGTAATTATAACGCGCTTAACAATGTGTTTAAATCTTCTTCAGTGCGTGAGTGAGTAGATAACCGCATTTGAGCCCAAACGAAACGCATCCGTGGAGGGCAACAGGGGCATCGAACCATCCGCATACCAGTCCCAGAAATTGGCCAGATCATTATTGTGACCAGCCAGTACAGCAATTTCATCTCGCTGGTTATAGAGGGCGTAGTAGGTAATTTTTCCACCGGGGACATAATTAGACATGTCCTGAAAGTCATCGATAGGATTTAGAATTTGGAATACCGCCTCGTTAATGGACAAGGATACAAATTGCTGCTCGGGAAAGGCACGGCGAAACTGAGAGGCCATCTGCGCCCACTGCCAAGAGCCATCGAAGTCATCAAGGATGATAAAACCTCCTCTTTGGACAAATTCACGTAGGTTGTACACTTCCTGCTCACTTAATTCCATTTCGCCGGGTTCAGAGATATAGGCGAATGGATAATCAAAGACCTCGTCACTGCCAAGCTCGACAATCCGGTAAGACATCACATCGATATCGATTCTGGTGGTGCGTTCAAGGAAATCATTTAGGTGCTGATCAGACTGAGGGTAGTTGTGTGACCAGCCCATGTGTCCGATATCGCCGTTGGTGCCAAAGTGCCAGCGAGCTATGATCAATTCAGTAGCCGGGGGGTCGTTTTGCCCGAAATTACGAAAACGAAAGTTCTGGGCCTTCAAAAAGCTTGCCGCACAAAGCAGTAGCAGTGCGCTAAAAGTTAGGAGCTGTTGTTTCAGGGTCATAAAGCAAGGCAGCGGCGCCGGTGTTTTTTCTAGCATAAACAGGGGTAGGTGACTTGTCCAGCACGTCTCTGTAGATACTTGCCGGGTCAAGATCAACTTATAATAAAACATCTAACAAATTGATTATATTAGATAAAATAGATTTACCTTTATCCATTTTTTCCATTTTTTCCATTTTTCAGGGCGAGCGCTGACAGATTTTGTAGGGCGTGCTGAATCTGGCGAAGTCTAGGAGTGTTTACTTCTTACAAGTTGCAAGACCCCTAATTTGTTTTGGCCTACCCCTGCATGGGCCCCCTGAAACGATCAACCCCTAACGCCATTTAGGCGCAACTTGTCTCATAGCTCGTAGATTCAGGCCACTAGTTGACGTGCAAAAAAAAAGCCCCTTCGTTGCCGAAGGGGCTTTTTTGTTTTACTACTCGGTCTTGCTTACGTCTTAGAAGTTCAGACGTGCGCGGACACCGTAGGTACGCGGTGCGCCGTAACCGATCCAACCGTCACGAGCTGATGCGATGTAAGTCTCATCACCCAGGTTGCGTACGTAGAACTGCAGTCTCCAGTCGTCTTTATCGTAGGCCAGAGTGAAATCAGTGATATCCCTCTCGTCGTTACGATAATACTCCTGCTGGAACACGCTAGACCAGCTCTCATCAGTGTGAGAGAAAGCCAGACGTGGTGTCAACGTACCACCGCCAAATGGCAGCTCATAGTCAATAGCAATATTGTATGAGAGCTCAGGCGCCTGTACCTGTGGGGTACCGTCGATCTGTAGCAAGTACGGGTTGTAGTCGAAGCAGTTACCATTCGGGACGGTAGTAGTTGCATCGGCTGGATTCGCCACACGCGCTGTAGCAGCAGTGCTTGCGTTGCCATCACCGTAGAGGGTCAGGGTACCAACGCCACACTGTGGCAGCCAGTCAAAAGCACCACCAAGATCGTTCTCGGCCCAGAGAGGCAGACCGTCTTCGTTCAGGGTTCTGATTCCCTGTACTTCTGAGTCAGAGAGGGCAACTGAGAAGTTGATACCCAGCTGACCGAAGAACATCTGACCAGAGGCCTCGACACCCTTAATGGTTGCTTCACCGATGTTAGTGTTGGTGGTATCCATACCGGTTTCGTCACCGTTCCAGGCAGTACCCTGCAGGTCCTGATAATCCATGTAGTAGAAGTTCAGGTCACCTGAGAAGGCGCCATCGAACAAGCTACCTTTCCAACCAAACTCGTAGTCGTCGATCTGCTCGGGCTGTACACCTGTACCCTGGTGGGTACCGGCTTTGTAACCGCGGGCATAGAAGGCATAGAAGAAGTCGTCATCAGTCGGAGACCAGTTCAGACCAATTTTCCATGTAGGTACTTCAGTATCAACGTTTTTAGTCTGGATGTCAGACAGTGCATTAACTGCTCTTCTACAGCCCATGGTCTGTGAAACTTCAGTTAGGCCTGCAGTTGGACCGTTCATGGTGGCTGGAGTGCTGAGCTGGTTACCAGTCAGACCGTAGTTCACGCAGTTCTCATAGCTGTAGCCAGCTGCGATATTATCCGCTGACATTTCAGATACACGAGAGATAACTTCGGTGAAACGCCAGCTGTCGTCGATGTTCCAACGAGCACCAACGGCCAGTTCCAACTCGTCAGTCAGGTCATAGGTGTACTGACCGAAGACTGATTTGTTGACCACGTAAGCCGGGGTCAGAACGTGCGACCAAGAGGTCGGGACTTGAAGAGGGCCACAGTTTACGTGTGTACCGTCAGGCTGCCATCCACAACGCTCATTGTTAGAGCTTGGGTTCTGGAACAGTACCGGCGTGTTACGCTGCTGTTTAAACGCACCAACGATCCAGTTACCACGGCTACCGTCGTCAGCTGAAGTAATAGTGACCTCGTTAGTAACCGATCGGTTATCTGGGCCCAGCTGGAAGGTATCAGGGTAGATTGGAACAGCAGTACTGTGGTTACCGTTACCACCACCGCCACCGGTACCCTGTACAAACAGTTTGTTGTAACCAGTGTTAGTGTTGATTACCCAACCGTTTGGCAGTTGCCAATCCAGGAACATAGACCACTGCTGGTTTTCCTGCAGGTTCCATGTGCGGAAGTTAGTGTAAACCTGGAACGGATTGTTTGGACCAGGAGTATATTCACGCCACTGTGAATAAGTTTGTCGGGTACCAATGGTACCGTCCGTACCAAGTGAGATAATCTCCAATGGTTTGTAGGTAGGTACACGAGGGTCACCGTGATCATTCAGGGTGCTCTGCATGACCTTGAAGGTTGCAGAGAAGTTGTCGCTAGGCTGCCACAGCAAGCTCACGCGGACGTTACGGTTGTTTCTCTGACCTGGGCCCCAAGCCTGCTGGTTGTTAGCAATTACCTGGCCACCCAAGTTCTGGTAGTAGCTTTCACGCTCTTCAGACAACACGGCAATACGGCCAGCCCAAGTGTCGCTGATCGGCAGGTTCAATGCGGCTTCTACGCTGTTGTGCTGGTAGTTACCGAAAGTACCGTCGACATAACCGTGAAGGCCGTCGAAATCCGGGTTAGCTGAGTTAATAAGAATCGCACCACCGGCAGCGGACTGTCCGATGAAGGTACCCTGTGGTCCACGCAGAACCTCGATAGTACCGACGTCGAAGAAGGCGCCGTTAAGACCCATAGGCTCACCGTGTACGAGGCCGTCGTTTACGATCTGTACACCCATCTGAACGTCAGGTGAGAATACGGAGGTACCGACACCACGGATGTTTACGTCAGAACCGTTACCGTTGTCCTGAATCTGGATGCCAGGCATGGCATTCTGCAGGTCACGGACTTCGCGGATACCGTTATCACGCAGGTCATCACCGGTGAACACTTCCATGGAAATGGAGGTGGTTTGTTCGGTTGCTTCACGACGTTCCGCCGTGATCACAACTTCTTCAATGGCTCGCTGTGCAAAAGCGGAGCCTGACCCCAACATTGCAGTCATCGCAACGGCCGCTGCGACAGATGCTGCCAAGGGTCTCTGTTTAGAAACTAGTTTCATTTGTTTCTCCCTTTTGTTTTTAAGATAAACTGCCCTTGTAAATTTCAGAGCAGATTCAGGCCACGATAGCCTTGGCCACTTCACCAAGCGCTACCTACTACCAGCCACGGCGGACTTTAATCCAATACACCCCTTGGGTCTATAAATGCACTTTTTATACACAAACAATTCTTAATTACTTTTTAGTACGAATAAAAACATTGTCTCTTTTGATGTTTTAGTAAGTACTTATTTCCTACCTAAAAAAGCTGTCGAAGACACTATGCGGATACATGGATAAAACCCATGAGATATAAAGCATAAAAGCTGGGGGGCTGTGATGTATGTTTGTGCCGACCGTTGAAACCAGTATGAACAGGATCTAATAAGCGAAGGAGGAGGATTGCTTGATAATTAGTAGGGCAGAGTAAGAAACACTAGCACAAAAAAAAAGCCCCTTCGTTGCCGAAGGGGCTTTTTTGTTTTACTACTCGGTCTTGCTTACGTCTTAGAAGTTCAGACGTGCGCGGACACCGTAGGTACGCGGTGCGCCGTAACCGATCCAACCGTCACGAGCTGATGCGATGTAAGTCTCATCACCCAGGTTGCGTACGTAGAACTGCAGTCTCCAGTCGTCTTTATCGTAGGCCAGAGTGAAATCAGTGATATCCCTCTCGTCGTTACGATAATACTCCTGCTGGAACACGCTAGACCAGCTCTCATCAGTGTGAGAGAAAGCCAGACGTGGTGTCAACGTACCACCGCCAAATGGCAGCTCATAGTCAATAGCAATATTGTATGAGAGCTCAGGCGCCTGTACCTGTGGGGTACCGTCGATCTGTAGCAAGTACGGGTTGTAGTCGAAGCAGTTACCATTCGGGACGGTAGTAGTTGCATCGGCTGGATTCGCCACACGCGCTGTAGCAGCAGTGCTTGCGTTGCCATCACCGTAGAGGGTCAGGGTACCAACGCCACACTGTGGCAGCCAGTCAAAAGCACCACCAAGATCGTTCTCGGCCCAGAGAGGCAGACCGTCTTCGTTCAGGGTTCTGATTCCCTGTACTTCTGAGTCAGAGAGGGCAACTGAGAAGTTGATACCCAGCTGACCGAAGAACATCTGACCAGAGGCCTCGACACCCTTAATGGTTGCTTCACCGATGTTAGTGTTGGTGGTATCCATACCGGTTTCGTCACCGTTCCAGGCAGTACCCTGCAGGTCCTGATAATCCATGTAGTAGAAGTTCAGGTCACCTGAGAAGGCGCCATCGAACAAGCTACCTTTCCAACCAAACTCGTAGTCGTCGATCTGCTCGGGCTGTACACCTGTACCCTGGTGGGTACCGGCTTTGTAACCGCGGGCATAGAAGGCATAGAAGAAGTCGTCATCAGTCGGAGACCAGTTCAGACCAATTTTCCATGTAGGTACTTCAGTATCAACGTTTTTAGTCTGGATGTCAGACAGTGCATTAACTGCTCTTCTACAGCCCATGGTCTGTGAAACTTCAGTTAGGCCTGCAGTTGGACCGTTCATGGTGGCTGGAGTGCTGAGCTGGTTACCAGTCAGACCGTAGTTCACGCAGTTCTCATAGCTGTAGCCAGCTGCGATATTATCCGCTGACATTTCAGATACACGAGAGATAACTTCGGTGAAACGCCAGCTGTCGTCGATGTTCCAACGAGCACCAACGGCCAGTTCCAACTCGTCAGTCAGGTCATAGGTGTACTGACCGAAGACTGATTTGTTGACCACGTAAGCCGGGGTCAGAACGTGCGACCAAGAGGTCGGGACTTGAAGAGGGCCACAGTTTACGTGTGTACCGTCAGGCTGCCATCCACAACGCTCATTGTTAGAGCTTGGGTTCTGGAACAGTACCGGCGTGTTACGCTGCTGTTTAAACGCACCAACGATCCAGTTACCACGGCTACCGTCGTCAGCTGAAGTAATAGTGACCTCGTTAGTAACCGATCGGTTATCTGGGCCCAGCTGGAAGGTATCAGGGTAGATTGGAACAGCAGTACTGTGGTTACCGTTACCACCACCGCCACCGGTACCCTGTACAAACAGTTTGTTGTAACCAGTGTTAGTGTTGATTACCCAACCGTTTGGCAGTTGCCAATCCAGGAACATAGACCACTGCTGGTTTTCCTGCAGGTTCCATGTGCGGAAGTTAGTGTAAACCTGGAACGGATTGTTTGGACCAGGAGTATATTCACGCCACTGTGAATAAGTTTGTCGGGTACCAATGGTACCGTCCGTACCAAGTGAGATAATCTCCAATGGTTTGTAGGTAGGTACACGAGGGTCACCGTGATCATTCAGGGTGCTCTGCATGACCTTGAAGGTTGCAGAGAAGTTGTCGCTAGGCTGCCACAGCAAGCTCACGCGGACGTTACGGTTGTTTCTCTGACCTGGGCCCCAAGCCTGCTGGTTGTTAGCAATTACCTGGCCACCCAAGTTCTGGTAGTAGCTTTCACGCTCTTCAGACAACACGGCAATACGGCCAGCCCAAGTGTCGCTGATCGGCAGGTTCAATGCGGCTTCTACGCTGTTGTGCTGGTAGTTACCGAAAGTACCGTCGACATAACCGTGAAGGCCGTCGAAATCCGGGTTAGCTGAGTTAATAAGAATCGCACCACCGGCAGCGGACTGTCCGATGAAGGTACCCTGTGGTCCACGCAGAACCTCGATAGTACCGACGTCGAAGAAGGCGCCGTTAAGACCCATAGGCTCACCGTGTACGAGGCCGTCGTTTACGATCTGTACACCCATCTGAACGTCAGGTGAGAATACGGAGGTACCGACACCACGGATGTTTACGTCAGAACCGTTACCGTTGTCCTGAATCTGGATGCCAGGCATGGCATTCTGCAGGTCACGGACTTCGCGGATACCGTTATCACGCAGGTCATCACCGGTGAACACTTCCATGGAAATGGAGGTGGTTTGTTCGGTTGCTTCACGACGTTCCGCCGTGATCACAACTTCTTCAATGGCTCGCTGTGCAAAAGCGGAGCCTGACCCCAACATTGCAGTCATCGCAACGGCCGCTGCGACAGATGCTGCCAAGGGTCTCTGTTTAGAAACTAGTTTCATTTGTTTCTCCCTTTTATTTTTAAAATTGTTTTATGCGTTCTAAAACACATATCACGTATCGCTGAACTTACGCCCAGCCCCGCAAGGTTACCTAAAAGTGCATGAAATTTACACTTTTTATACACAAATTTTAAATGTGACCCATTAAAATTGAGGGAATATATAGGGACCATAATTTTAAGTTATTGATATATATAGATAAAAAATAATAATTTAAAAGATAGCCCTAAGATATTTTTTATTTGAAAAGACTGTTTTTAAATAAAAACAATACAAAAAAATGGTTTTTATATAAATATCAGCTACTTAAATAAAATATAGGCTTATTTGCCTAGGGGGTCTTTGCACAAATTAAACATAATTGAAGTCATTGTTGGCAGTTTTAGGGCCTCGACTAGCTTACTTTCTCAATTAAAGTTGATTATTTAGGTATAAGGGGACATGAGAATTGGTCCTGAGCACTCATAAATTACTTTTAACGCTAAGAAAATTGAGACAGATGGTTTGTAAGTAGAAGCACTAATGAGCTGCTAATGGGCTCGGCTCGGGTTATGGATATCCACTGCTCCAAAAACAAGAGAGAGCTCAGATTTAAATGTGCTTCTGTTTAAGGATTCGTAAAAGGTGTTGCTTATCGGATGAATGAAAAAGCACAATCAAAAAAAACCGGCCAATAGGCCGGTTTTTATATTGTAGGACGTTGCTCTAGTTGCTGTATTGCCTGAAATCCATTGGAGGTTCAACGCTGGCGGGAACATTGCCATCACGTGTCGCCATATCCCAGTGCTCCTGTATCAAGCCGTTCTCAACACGGAACATGTCAAACCAGTTCCATTTATAGACTTCATTGTTGCGCGAAGGATCCTCGGAGTAACGATTCATCATATACAGCACAATATCACCACTCGCCAGAATTAGCTCAGGTTCATCAATCCATTCATCCTGCACAGGTTGTGGATTGGCAAAGCGGCTGAAAAACTCAACAAAGCCGGCACGGCCGTCGGGAACGTTAGGATTGTGTTGAATATAATCTTCGGCCATAACTTCTGCGGCCAGATCTACTTGGTCGTACTGCAGAATATCTTTCATCTCAATATTTACTAGCTCAATCGCATCCAGCTCAGCACTCGAGTAGTTGCTGGGCGCAACAGGTCGAGGACCAATGCCAGGGTTGACAGCCATCACAGGGGCCCCGGGAGGGGGAGCAGTGCGGAAAACTGAATCCCAGTGCTCTGCCACCATGCCGTTTTCGACGCGAACAATATCAAAAAAGTTGAAGTCGTATTCTTCCCCGGTATTGGGGTCATTGGCTTGCCGTTCCCAGACAAACACTACATAGTCGCCTTTCGCAAACTGAATGACAGGCGCAGGGGTAATACTTTCTGGAATCGGTCGTTCCTGGGCAAAATTACTGAAAAAATCGACAAATGCAGCGCGGCCGGTGCTGATGTTCGGGTTATGCTGGAGATAAGTTTCGGCCATATACTGTTCAGCTTGATTGAGGCGACCCCCTATCAAGACAGTGCGCCACCATTCGTCCACCAGCTGAAGGTTAGCCTGTTCCTGTGGGGTCATTTGAGCCTCTGAGGTCATTTCTTCCCCTTCGGCCATCTCTTCCCCTTCAGTCATCTCTGCTGGGGCGCAAGCAAACAAACTGAGGATCATTATAGGTATAAATAGAAACGATAATAAGGATTTGCTTAAATTCATGGAAATCTCCCGGATAATATTTAGCAATAAAAACTGACCTCTCTTAATAAGAGTGCGCAAAGAATAACACTGCCAAAGCCTACTGCATACCCATTGTTGTAGGTTAGGGGTATCATTCCATTCAGAAAAAATGATTTTGAGGAGCATCACATGAAATGCGTTAAATTGATTCTTTTTAGTCTGTTGATGATGAGCGCTTGTTTAGCTCGTGCGGAGATCTATGAGCTGAGAACCTATACCACCTTTGATGGGCGTCTGGATGCTCTACTGGCGAGATTTGAAGATCATACGATGAGAATTTTTGAGCAGCATGGCATTCACAATGTGGCTTACTGGGTGCCGCAGGATATGCCTAACACTCTGATCTATATTGTCTCTCATGTTGACCGAGAAAGCGCAGTACAGAACTGGACCGCTTTTCGCAATGATCCGCAATGGCAACAGGTGGCAAATGATTCCCAGCGCGATGGTCAGATAGTTGAGAATGTTGAATCCATTTTCATGGAGACCACTTCCTGGTCGCCAATGCAATAGACCATAATAAAAATTTACAAGGAGAAACTATGAAACGAGAAATCATAAAAACTATTCCAGCTGTTTTAGTGGGGCTAATGGCACTGCCCTTGGCTGCGCAGGAGTTTCAAGCAGGGCCTCCCCTGAGCGCCACCAATCAGGCCGGCGAAGTCGTGCCCATTTCGGATAATGTCAAGGTTTATGGCAGTTTCCATTTTACGGAAAGTTGTACATTTGATGCTGATAAGAACCTGATTGTTTCCATGAACGCTGGGAACAGAGCCGAGGGTGCGCCGGCAGATGGCTTCGTTTCACTGATCAATCCGGATGGCAGCGTTCATACCCCTCGATTTATAGGAGCTACACGCGACGGCCTTGATCTGATTGACCCCATAGGCAGTGCGGTCAGAGATGGTGTGCTTTACACCGTGGATTCCGGTTATCTGCGCTCTTTTGATCTGGCAAGTGGTCGTCCGCTGAATTCATTTCAAATTCCCGGTGCCGGATTTTTAAACGGTATCGGTGTGGCTGATGATGGTACAGCGTATATTTCAGACAGCAATAATGAGCGTATTATTGAGGTGACTGCGGAAGGAAGAAGCTCTGTCTTTTATGAAGGTCCGGCTCTGGCACGCCCCAATGGTGTTGCCATTGATAATGATGGCAATGTCGTGGTTGTGAATATCAATACCAACGATGTGGTCACCTTTAACCGTGAGGGTGAAGTTATCCTTACCGAACACTCTGCAGAGGCGGGTAATGATGGTGTTGTGGTAACGGCTGATGGCACCAAATATACTAGCAGTGTTCGATTCGGTAGTGTTTCCCGTATCCGCTCGGGTCAGGATCCAGAGGTCATTGCCTCGGGTATACCTAGCGCAGCTTCCATGTGTTACGACTCAACTCAACATCAACTGGTGATTCCGATGAACCCAAATAATGCTCTGGCATTTATTAAACTGTAATTGTTAACTAAATAGACAGAGCCGGCAGCTTTCTGCCGGCTCTTTTCTTTAGAGAGAAGCAAAAAAAACTTATGTTGTCAGTGCTAAAAGCATCAAAAAAAAATAGCCAAAATTTTTCTGCCTTCCTGCTTTCATGCATTCTTCTGGTTATCAGCCTGGGACCTGCTCATGTCCAGGCTCAGCCGAATCGGCAGCTGGAGCTTTTATACTCTGACGCCTTTGATGGTCGTGGTAGGGAAGACCAGATGATAGCTACCTATAAGCAGAACAACACCTGGAGCGTCGGAGACAGCTTTTTATTTCTAGACATGGCTCATCTTGGGAATATCGAAAATGATGGAAATTTTTATTTTGAATGGCAGCCCCGCCTAAGTTTAGGAAAGCTTTTTCAGGATACTCCACTCGGGTTAGGGCCATTCAGTGATTTGTTTTTCATGGCTGAAATTGATCGTGTACACAACAAACGCGTGCAGAAAAATACTTATTTGGCTGGCCTTAGCAGTGACTTGGCGCTGCCAGGCTTTCGCTTTTTTAAATTTTCATTGTTGGCTCGCAATGATCCAACGCAAACGGGCAGCACCGGACAAATAACGCTGAGCTGGAATTATCCCATCAGGCTAGGGTCGCAGCAGTTCAGTATAGAAGGCTTTCTTGATTCGGCAGGCACCGAAGGGAATGCTAGCAACTACACGATAATCCAGCCACAGTTTCTCTGGACCTATAACCAGTTGCTGAAATTTGGGCTGGAATACAATTACTGGCACAACAAAGGCCGTGCCGGCTTCAATGAATCAGCTTGGCAATTGATGATGCGCTTTACCTTTTAAAAAGCCCTCACATGTTAACGAGGGGGGCTATAGGTCAAAGAAGAGTCTTACTCGGCAACGACTGAATTCTCAAGTGTTCCGATCTCGTCGATGGTAACGCTTACGTCATCACCAGGCTTCATCCATAGCGGTGGTGTTCTGGCATATCCGACGCCGCCTGGTGTGCCCGTGGCGATAACGTCGCCGGGCCGCAGAGTCGTGAAAGCCGATATATATGCAATTAGTTTAGCCACGGGAAAAATCAGGTCTGCAATGGGCTGATCCTGCAAGACCTCACCATTGAGACGGGTTCTCACGCGCTGCTTGCCTAGTTGAGGTACTTCATCGACGCTGACCAGGTAGGGGCCAAAACCACCACTAGCAGGGAAATTTTTACCGGGCGTAAAGTGGCTGGAATGTCGTTGCCAGTCGCGTACTGACGCGTCATTAAAACAACTATAACCGGCGACATAGGTTAGTGCATTGTCTTCGCTGACATGTCGGGCGGTTTTGCCTATGATTACGGCAAGCTCGCCCTCGTAATCCAATTTTTCAGATTTGCTGGGTCGTACAATGGGTTGTTTGTGGGCGACAAGCGTATCGGCAAAACGGGTAAAGATCACCGGATATTTGGCCTCAGGGCTTCTCCCGGTTTCCGCGATATGGCTGGAATAATTCAGGCCAATACAGATGATTTTGTCGGGATCAGGAATCGGAGGCAGATAGATGATTTCATCAGAATTATAAGCAGCACCTTCGTGTAGCTGATCGAATGAATCATTAGCCAGAACTTTTTTTAGCGAGGTAAAGGCGCCACCAATTTCTAGCAGTTCAATTACCTTGCCGTTTTCCAGTTTGCCAATACTCGCCTGGTGGTCAGGCCTTAAGAAGCTTAGATATTTCATTCCCTACCAATGATTAATATGGTTTTTGGAAGATCAGTAGCAAGCGGTCACTGGGGCCTTCCAGTCCGAAGACGCGTGAAGTGCGGTCATCATCGGGATTGGACAACAGTGCACTTTGATCAAGCAGCTCAAAACCAGCGGCAGTTACTTCTTCAATAATTAGAGCCGGGTCAATGCGATGTAGTTCTCCAGACACCGCCCAGTCAGAACCGTCAGGGGCTCGATGATCAATCACGAGATATTTACCACCAGGTTTAAGTGCATCAAACAATAATGCATTCATCTGCATGGTATCCACACCGGTCGGCTGCAGATCATGGTAGGAGTTGATGATTAAGGCCGCATCAACATTTTGGGCATAAGATGCCTCATGGTAAAAGGTCATGGTGTAGTCGGAATTGGCATGGGAGCTTACAAAGGCGTTACCGTTTTCATCGGCACCGAAGCGCTGCCAAGGTGGTAGGTCATACATGTCGAGCTGGCCTTGCGGGCCGATGGCCTCAGATAAAATAGTCGAGTAGTACTGGCCCAGCGCAGATAGTTCGATAATGTGATCGCCTTCGTTGAGACCAAAAAGAGTTAGCACATCGGCTGGTTTTCGACTGCTATCTCGAGCCGAATCTTCCGCAGTGCGCTGATCGGATAAAACGGCATTACGAATATGAATGGGAGTGTTTTCAGCGGGGATGTATTCCTGCGCCATTAATAGGGTTGTTGCCAAAAACGCACATAGGCTGGTAAGTAGTATGTTTAATGTCTTCATCGCTTAGTGTCCTTCACTTAATTCTTTTTTGAGGAAATCACTCTCGGCCACAGCACGGTCCTGACGGATTTTACTGCGCGCTAAGTGCTCCTGACCTTCGGATTTACGAATGCTTTTAGTAGTACGAATGCCTGCAGGTGAAAACTGCTTTTCTAGCTTACTGCCGTTGCAGAAATCACAATTGGGTTTCTCGTTGGCAAGAACGATTTTTTCAAATTGCTTTCCACAATCCAGACACTTGTATTCATAAATAGGCATGTATAAATGATACTACAGGCTTTTCTATCTAGACTAGCCCTTGAATCACGAGGCCTGTTTGTAAGTGCGGATAAACAGACCAGCATCCTTGAGTTTGCTAAGGGCGGTTTCCTTGTCCTGCCTATTGAGAAAGCTGCCAAGTTCAATAGTCTGTTTCCCATCACTAATTTCTATGCCTAAGGGGGCATATGGGTGTTTGGGATGCGTAAGTTCCAGAAATGAACTTTGACGTTCCAGATGCCAGCTACGCTTGGGAAAGTGCCGACCGACCTGCACCAGTATTTTCCCCGGTGAAATAGTGATGACCTGGCGCTGATAAGTCTTGAGGCAGACTCGATATAAAAAGAAGGCCACTAACGCTGCCTCGATACCGGAAAAGGGTAGTATCATCCAGGCGCCGACAAAGGCCCAGAAGGTACCAATTGCCAACATTGTTCCACAAATAAGCAGAAGTGAGAGTTGGGTTTCGGCCCAAGTGGCAGAACGGTTGGGGAGCAAGGTAAGTGTTCTGGTGCTAGCTTGATGAGTAAATAGAACCATCTGCAAATTCTAGCATCTAGGCCAGCTTGCTCAAATAAAAAAGCCGACCAACTGGCCGGCTTATTAAAGAAAAGCCTAGTGTTAGCTAATCAATTGCAAAGCAATAAAACAGGCCGGCACCACCACCAGCAGCGACCCCTTCCGGGCTGCAGCTGCGAGTATTATGAGCTGAGTTCCATGAATTGTCTGTACGTCCATGACGGTCATGATGACCGATACGGGCACTGCCCTCATCATTGCTCGTCCAGTTGTTACAGGTCATATCTTCGTCTGCAGGCAGAGCGGTACCCCGAATGGTGGAACCAGTCAGGATGTCGTGGACACTTGGGCCAAGTCCATACTCACGAGCCAGAATGCCGTTGACGATGTCGCCATTTTCTGTTCTGGCATGGAAAGGGTGTAAGCCACTACCTTCACGAGCGCGATCAAGTGAATCTCCATGGAGGTGGTCAAGGTCTTCAGCGATTAGGTTGCCTTCAGAGCCGTACCAAGGTCCACTTCCTATGCGATCGCGAGCATTTACAGCATTGGCCCCTTGAGTGCTAAGGTAGGCATGCCAGGTAGAATTACCGCGACCAACGACCGAGGCCAGCGCTTGGCAATGAGCATCAGCGCCAGCCAGGCCGCCCAGATCACCGCCGTCCAGGCCAACGCTAGTTATAAAAAAGGACATGGGTTGCTGTTCGCCATTCTGTGCCACTGCAAAGTTAGCCGCAAACAGGCTGCTTAAAAGTACCATGAGTGTTTTTATTTTCATCATTCTCATTCCTTTTGGATTCTTTCGTATTCATTAATGGGTTCTAAATCCGGCAAATTTAGATTGAGTGCCGAATATCGGGTTCAGATAATACCATCATTTATTTCTGGGAGTGCTGGCCGATTATCTAGAACCCCATAATTTTTAGAGTTCTTATTTCATGGGATATGCTAGCATTTCCTAACTGAATTTCTTACATATATTCACATTTGAAAATTGAGATATAAACAATGAGAAAAATATTAACGACTATTTCTATGCTAATTATGCTGACTTGTGCTGGCCTTTTTAGCCACTATCTCAGCGCCCAGACGACTGAGTGCAGTAGTAGCGGAGGGCTAAATTTTATCTGTGATTTCAATGGGGCGCCGGAGGACTTGGTCAACGTGCCAGGAACCGACTGGGTCGTCGCGAGCGCTTATCTCCCCAATGATCCGGTTGGTCTGTATCTGATCAATAGCAACAACAAGCAGGTTTCTATGCTCTACGGTGAAGGTGAGGGAAGAGACCGCTTTAACACAAACCGCTTTGGAATGTGTCCGGGTGGACCTCAACGTGAAGACCTAGAGACCCATGGATTGGGCATTCTCCCTAAAGCCGATCAAGAGCAAATTTTCGATCTATATGCAGTTAGCCACGGCGCACGTGAAGCCATTGAGGTTTTCGAACTGGATGTCAGTAACGGCCGTCCTGAAATTACTTGGGTGGGTTGCGTGCCAATGCCGACAGGACTAGATGCCAACGATGTCAGTCCGATGCGTGATGGTTCTATTCTGGCTACTGTATTAATGCATCCAGGAACCAGCTTTGCCGACATTATGTCAGGTCGTCCTACAGGTGGCGTTTATAAATGGAGTCCGGGTATGCAGGGTTTTATTATGCTGGAAGGTTCTGAACTACCAGGTAATAACGGGATTCAGGTATCGGCCGATGAAAGCGAAATTATTGTTGCAGCTTCTGGTCTGAGCGCGATTATCGTGTTGGCTAATTCGAATCCGATACGTGTTCTCCGGCGTTCACGAACCTTGCCTTTTGCCCCGGATAACGTCGTGCTCGGAAGTGATGGCTACTTGCTGACGGCTGGCATGCGGAATGATGAACCCACCTGCCGGGGGACTGGGCTTCCCCCAGTAAGTGACTGTCCGCGCGGTACTATTGCAGTCTCCATTCATCCACTTACTATGAAAGACACAACCATTTTAGATACACCGGCAAATCCGGATTTCAGCCGTGCCACCATGGCAATCATTACCCCAGGTAATGAGGTATGGATCGGTTCCTTTGGTACGCCAAAAATTGCCTATCAGGTAGTAGATGAAAAAGACTGATGAGTTTGCCCTGCTTTTGAGAATACGATGTAAAGGCGGGTCGACTGTTTTATACTGCCCATGGGCGTGCAAAGCGCATTAAGATTAACAATAAATAAATAAGATAGAATAGGATTAAAGATGGCTCAAATCACTTTAAGAGGTAACCCAATCAATACTAACGGCGAACTGCCCGCTGTAGGTTCAAAAGCACCGGAATTTTCTCTGGTTAAAACGGACCTCTCTTCGCTTGATTCTAAAGATCTGGCTGGAAAGCGCGTAATTCTGAATATTTTCCCCAGCATTGATACACCAGTTTGCCAATTATCCGCCAAGGCTTTTAACAGTAAGGCTGGTGAGCTAGATAACACGGTGGTGGTTTGTACCTCAATGGATTTGCCTTTTGCGCTTAACAGATACTGTGGTGCGGAGGGTCTGGATCAGGTTGTACCAGGGTCTGCTTTTCGTTCAGATTTTGCCAGCGATTACGGCGTAAAAATGAGTGATGGCCCACTGGCTGGTCTTACCGCACGAGCCGTGGTTGTTATTGATGAAAATGGCTTGGTGAAACATGCTGAACTGGTGGGAGAGATCGCCGAGGAGCCAGACTATGATGCAGCGCTGGCAAGCCTCTCCTAAGATCTAATACTCTGAAAAAAAGCCGCCTTTACCGGGCGGCTTGAATTAAAAGTCTTGAAAAAGTAGTGCAGAGAGATACTGCTCAGGTCTTAAATTTACCTTTCATTTGTCCCCGGCTTTGGCTTCTGCTACTCTCAATCTCTCGGTAGTTCTCAATATGCGTCACCATAAAATCAAAAATCCGATGTCAGGAGAGATGCCATGCCTAATAAGTTTTCTATCTATCTACTTTTATCTATTACCATAGCTGTTTTGAGTGCCTGTTCGCAGGAGGAGCAGCCAATGCCTGAGGCAGTGACTGCGGAAGTTTCTGAAGATTCAGGCAACGACAATATCGCTGGACGTGTAACTGGCTCCAACGGTCCCGAAGCCGGGGTTTGGGTGATTGCTGAAACCGATGACCTGGATACGCCCTATGCCAAAATTGTAGTCACCAATGATAATGGCGACTACCTGCTGCCAGATCTGCCGCCAGCTTCTTATCAGATATGGGTGCGCGGCTATGGTCTTGTGGATTCAGCTGCAGTTAACGCTATCCCAGGTATGACGCTTGATCTAGAAGCGGCCATTGCGCCTGACGCACTGACTGCCGCTCAATATTACCCAGCGGGTTACTGGTATTCATTGCTTGAAATTCCTAGTGCCGATGAGTTTCCAGGAACCGGCCCCACGGGTAATGGCATCAGTCCCAATCTGACGCATCAGGAAGAATTTATCGGTCGGGTTGGCAATCAGGGCTGCTTGGCCTGTCATCAATTGGGGAACCAAGCGACTAGAACTATTCCGGCTTTGTTTAGCGATCTGGATACCGATGCGGCCTGGCAGCGACGCATTCAGTCAGGTCAGGCGGGCAGCAACATGATACGAGGCATGACGGATATAGGTCTTGAAGCCTTCAATGATTTTTATGGTAGCTGGACTGAGCGCATCGCAGCCGGTGCCTTACCACCAGCGCCAGAGCGGCCCCAAGGGCTGGAACGTAACCTTGTTATCACTATCTGGGACTGGGCTGATCCACAGGCTTACATGCATGACCTGGTCTCCACTGACCGACGTAATCCATCCATCAACTCCAACGGGCTGATTTACGGCGCTACTGAACTGAGTACCGATTACCTTCCGGTACTGGATCCAGTCAATAATCGTATCGATCAGGTGCCATTGAGCATGCTCGATCCATCAGCACCATCCGTTTCCGGCAGCATGCTGGCCGAATCACCCTACTGGGGTATGGAAGAACCCTGGGATTCACAGACTAACGTTCATAATCCGATGATGGACCAAGACGGTCGCGTCTGGATTACTGCGCGTACACGTGGCGACGATAACCCGGCCTGGTGTCAGCAGGGCTCAGAGCACCCCTCGGCACAGGTTTTTCCGCTGGATGGCAGTGGCCGGCAACTGGGTGTTTATGACCCTGAATCAGATTTCTATACCCCCAGTGACACCTGTTTTA
>JAYQVM010000021.1:0-21310 GCA_038148435.1 Gammaproteobacteria bacterium
GAGATGGCAAGCGCTTAAGCCTTGAGCTGACTATTAAAAAACCCTGTCTCTGACAGGGTTTTTTTTTGATGGTGTAAAATCGACTTAAGCAGAATTCACAAATAGTTCCAGATTATGAAATTTGTCGACGAAGCAGAAATATTTGTAGAAGCCGGTAAGGGTGGTAATGGCGCCATGAGCTTTCTGCGTGAAAAATTTATTGAAAAAGGCGGGCCCGATGGGGGTGATGGAGGCGATGGTGGTTCAGTATACCTGGTCGCAGACACAGCACTAAATACATTGGTGGATTTTCGTTATCAGCCTCGTTATCAGGCGCAGGTCGGTGAGTCGGGCGGAAAACGCAATTGTACCGGGGCCAGCGGTAGTGATCTGGAAATCAAAGTGCCGGTTGGCACGTCCGTGCTGGTGGCTGAAACCGACGAAGTCATCGGAGACCTGCTTGTTGAAGGGCAACGATTACTGGTGGCGCAGGGTGGCAAAAAAGGCTTAGGAAATACCCGTTTCAAATCCAGTGTGAACCGCGCCCCTCGTAAAACCACTACCGGCAAGCCCGGCGAATCCCGGCGTTTGTTTCTGCAGTTAAAAGTGCTGGCTGATGTCGGCTTGCTAGGCTTGCCCAACGCTGGTAAATCCACCCTGATCCGGGCGATATCATCGGCAAAACCGAAGATTGCTGACTATCCCTTTACCACTCTGGTGCCGAATCTTGGTGTAGTCAGGCTGGGAATGGAGCGCAGCTTTGTCATGGCGGATATTCCTGGCTTGATTCCAGGAGCTGCCGATGGGGCAGGGCTGGGCATCCGCTTTCTCAAGCACCTGAGCCGAAGCCGGGTGCTGCTGCATCTGGTGGATGTGGCACCCCATGACGGCAGCGATCCAGCAGAATCAGTTCGGGCGATTACGCAAGAACTGGAACTTTTCAGTCCGACCCTAGCAAAAAAAGAACGTTGGCTGGTCTTGAATAAAGTAGACTTGCTGCCCGAAGAGGAGGCTGATGCACACTGTAAACAGCTGCTTGAAAGGCTTGACTGGCAGGGCAGAGTATTCAGGATTTCAGCCATCAGTTTCCAAGGCACCCTGGAGCTGAGTGAAGCCTTGATGCAGGAAATAGAATCGCTTAATGAACTGATTGCTCACGACGAGAGCCTGCAAATTCAAGCACGGGATATCCAGTCACAGATGGATTATGAAATTAGGCGTAGTATTGAACGCAGCCGGGCGCTGTGGCGTGAAAAGCGCAAAAGCGCTGGTGATGACGAAGACGACTATGATGTAGAAGTCGAGTATGTCAATGAATAATAGAGAACAACTGATCAATGCCCGTACCTGGGTTATCAAACTAGGCAGTTCCCTGGTGACTGATAATGGTCAGGGTTTAAATCGCGATAAAATTTCTGACTGGGTTAGGCAGATTATCAGATTACAAGAGTTGGGTGTGGATGTGGTGCTGGTCTCCTCAGGTGCTGTTGCCGAAGGAGTGGCTCGATTGGGCCTGAAAGGCCGGCCGACAGCAATACATGAGCAACAGGCAGCAGCAGCTGTTGGACAAATGGGGTTGATTCAGGCCTATGAAACCTGTTTTAGTGCGGATAACAAGCACACGGCGCAAGTACTGTTGACGCATGATGACCTATCCAATCGTACCCGTTACCTGAATGCCAAAAGTACCTTGAATACCTTGTTGTCTCTTGGCGTTACGCCGGTAATTAATGAGAATGACACTGTAGTAACCGAAGAAATCTGTTTTGGTGATAACGACACATTGGCCGGACTGGTGGCAAATCTTATCAGTGCGCAGGCCCTGATTATCATGACCGATCAGGATGGTCTCTTTAATGCGGATCCGAGAACAAGCAAAGAGGCATCCTTGATTCAAGAAGCGAGCAGTCATGATGAAAGCCTCATGCAGTATGCTGGGAGTAGCGGTGAGCTGGGCAAGGGAGGCATGCAAACTAAGCTCAAGGCTGCCCGGCTGGCAGCGCGTTCCGGAACGCTTACGGCGATTATTAATGGTAATACACCGGATATTCTGATTGATTTAAAAGAGGGCAAGCAGCTTGGTACGCTGTTGTTACCGGAGACGCAGCCCATTGCGGCAAGAAAACAGTGGCTTGCCAGTCACCTGAAACTTAGTGGAGAACTGGAGCTTGACGAGGGGGCCGTCCGGGTTCTGCTCGACTCCGGCAAGAGCCTCCTGCCGGTCGGCGTGAGGGCGGTAAGAGGAAACTTTCAACGTGGAGCATTGGTGGCCTGCGTGGATCACAAGGGGATAACAGTTGCCCGTGGGCTGGTCAATTATGATGCCGATGAAGCCAGGCAGATTATCAGTAAGCCCAGCAGTCAGATTTTGCAGATACTGGGTTATGATGGAGATCATGAAATAATCCACCGCGACAACCTGGTGCTGACCTGAGCAAGAAATCCTATTGAGCAGGCATAAAAAAACCGGCTTGCGCCGGTTTTTTTATTTCAGACCTTTAATGCCCGAATATGGCCATTGAGCCTGCTTTTATGGCGGGCGGCCTTGTTCTTATGAATGATGCCTTTATCAGCCATGCGGTCAATAACCGGGACAGCATCCTTGTAGGCAGCACTGGCTGCATCATAATCTTTAGTGGCAATAGCAGCATCTACCTTTTTGATATAGGTGCGAACCATGGATCGAAAGCTGGCATTATGGCCACGACGGTTTTCTGCCTGTGTGGCTCGTTTGCGGGCTTGTGGTGTATTAGCCAAGTTGGGCTCCTTTGCTCAATTCTTTAAAACATTCATTCGAGCATCTCTGATACCCGAAAAAAGACGCGAACTATGCAGTTTTGCGGCAGATTTGTCAATAGCAATGCTGGTAAGATACCCACTGAATCGCTAAGATGCGGGCTTTTGGGTACTGGGCAAAGCATGCAGGAAGAGTTGCCAAAGCAGCAGGGCAATGAAAAAAAATCGGGTGCAGAAAAGTCCCTGGCCCGCTCTTCATTGGTGGTTTCGTCACTGACTTTTCTGTCCCGAATCATGGGACTGCTGCGCGAAATCGTAATTGCGGCTTTATTTGGTGCCAGTGCCGAGGCCGATGCCTTCTTTGTCGCTTTCCGTATTCCCAATTTTTTACGGCGGCTGTTTGCCGAGGGTGCCTTTTCCCAGGCTTTTGTGCCGGTATTATCGGAATACCGACAAAAGCGTTCCCTAGAGGAAGTTAAAAAGCTGCTGGATCATGTGGCCGGCAGGCTCAGCAGTATTTTACTGATAGTCAGTGTCGTAGGAGTTATTGGTGCACCTGTACTGGCGACAGTTTTCGCCCCGGGCTACCTGGATGATAGTGAAAAGTTCAATCTGCTGGTGGATATGTTGCGGATTACCTTTCCCTATATTCTGTTGATCTCACTGACCGGCTTTGCCGGTGGCATACTCAACTCCTACAATCATTTTGCCGTACCGGCTTTTACACCTGTTTTTCTGAATATTTCACTGATTATTTGTGCGGTCTGGCTCAGCCCCCTGTTTGCTGAGCCGGTCATTGCCATTGCCTGGGGAGTCATCATCGCCGGCATTATTCAGCTGATGTTCCAGTTGCCTTTTCTGGCTCATCTGCATCTGATTCCTCGGCCTCAACTGCGGCGCAGGCATGAAGGTGTGACGCAGATTATCACCCTCATGATCCCCATCATGTTTTCCGTTTCCGTTGGTCAGATCAACCTTCTGCTGGACACGGTGCTGGTGACTTTTATAGCAGGGGATGGCAATGTCAGCTGGCTCTATTATGCAGACCGTATCATGTACTTGCCGCTGGGTGTTTTTGCAGTGGCGATAGCGACTGTGATCCTGCCCTCACTCTCACGCAAGCATGCAGAAGTATCAGTAGAACATTTCAAAGCTACCCTAGACTGGGGGCTGCGCTGTATTTTGCTGATAGGGATTCCGGCATGTATCGCTCTGGTTGTGCTGGCGCAGCCACTGGTCATTACGATATATCAGCGTGGTGAATTTACTGTCGAATCAGTGCTACCGACTGCCCAGGCCTTGCAGGCCTACTCGCTGGGGCTGATTGCCTTCATGGCAGTCAAGGTGCTGGTTTCGGCCTATTTCGCCCGGCAGGACACCAGCATGCCGGTTCGTTACGGCATCATTGCGATGCTGAGCAATATGCTTATGAACCTGCTATTGGTTGTCCCCTTGGCACATGTAGGACTGGCACTGGCAACAGCATTTTCTTCCTGGATCAATGCCGGGTTACTGCTTTTTGGCTTGATGAAAGTGAGACTGTTTAGCTTTCAGCGTGCCTTCTGGGGGCTCTGCCTACGCCTTCTGTCAGCCAATCTCCTGATGCTTGTCTTCCTGCTGTACTTTGCTGATGATACGCTAGCCTGGCTGGTGTGGACTAACACGCAGCGTATCTCTGAGCTGGCTTTTCTTTGCCTGGGTGGCGCTATGGTTTATCTATTCGGTCTCTTACTGATGGGCCTGAAACCCCGCGATTTTTATAACTAAATCCCATTAATACTGTCCTTACCGCTATAATGTTAACTTCCAAAACTGCCCTGGTGACTGATGGACGTATTTGACGATTTACAAAAGCTGCAGGCAAATTATTCCAACTGTGTGGCGACCATCGGAAAATATGATGGCATACACCGGGGACATCAGCTGATTCTGAACAAAGTGAAGCAGCGTGCGGCAGAGCTCGAACTGCCTTCTCTGGTAATTCTCAGTGAGCCCCAACCCGAAGAATTCTTTAATGCTGACCAGGCTCCGGCTCGGCTGTTCAGTTTTGCGGATAAAGTATATTTCCTGAAAAAGCAGGGTTTAGACCTGGTTTATAAGATGCATTTTGACAAGGCGCTGAGCGAGTTAAGCGCTGAGGTATTCGTGGAAAAAGTATTACATCAGGGGCTGGGTGTGAAAGCACTAGTGATTGGTGATGACTTCCGATTTGGTAAAAACCGGGCTGGTGATTTTTCACTTCTGGAGAAAATGGGGGAGGCGCTCGGATTCAGTGTTGAAGCAACGCCTAGTTGTGTGATTGACGGCCAACGTGTCAGTAGTTCACTGCTGCGGGAGAAACTGCAGGCAGGTGATTGCGAAGCTGTAGAACTATTACTGGGCAGGCCTTATCAGCTAAGGGGAGAGGTTGTGAAGGGCCAGCAGTTAGGTCGTAAGCTAGGTTTTCCGACAGCCAACATTGAGGTGGCAATGAAACGCTTGGCAATTGAGGGTGTTTTTGTAGCCAATGCCGAATTTGAGGGGCGTAGTATTCAAGGTGTGGCTAGTGTAGGGTACAAGCCGAGTATTGCAGGAAAGCATGGACTGGCTATAGAAATATTTCTGCTGAATTTTGATGAAAATCTTTACGGTAAAAGGCTGACGGTCAGTTTCCTGAAAAAAATTCGTCAGCAGGAAAAGTTCGCTGACCTGGATGCATTGAAAACCAAAATGCATGAGGATCTGGATGTGGTGCTGGATTTTTTTAATCGTGAGGCTAAGCTTGCAAAACATCCCTAAGCAGGACTTCCTGTTCAAAACATCAACATTACTTTTCTTTTCAGTACTGATTGTGATTTTGGATCAGCTTAGCAAGTATCTGTGTGATACCTATTTAAGCTATGGCCAGGCACAGAGGGTATTCCCCGGCTTTGATCTTTTGTTGGTCTATAATTCAGGTGCAGCCTTTAGTTTTCTGAGTGATGCAGGGGGCTGGCAGCGCTGGTTTTTTACCGTGCTGTCGTTTGCCATTAGCTGTCTGATTCTTGTGTGGCTGATCAAGATTCCGCGTAGAGAAAAGCTGCTGGCCCTGGCTTTGTGTCTTATACTGGGTGGCGCAGTGGGCAATCTGATAGATCGCTTACTTCATGGTTATGTGGTGGACTTTATCAGCCTCTACTTTCAGCAATACCGCTTCGCTACCTTTAATATTGCCGATTCTGCAATTAGTATCGGTGCACTTTTGATAGGATTGGAAGTCATTGCCGGCAAGGTCGAAAGTAAGACGAATAGTGGTACCCATGCAGAATAAGGGGCTGGAGTTAATCAATCTGCTGGATTCGGAGCAGGCAGATAGCTCTGTAGATAAATATGCCGCGGATGAAATCGGGCCGGGTAAACAGATTACTATGCATTTTTCCCTGGCCCTGCAATCCAAGCCTCAGGAACTGATAGACGATAATTTCTCATTGCAGCCAGTGAGCTTCAGTATCGGGGATGGTAATTTGCTACCGGGCTTTGAAGAGGCACTTTTTGGCTTGAGGAGCGGTGATGAAAGAAAACTTATCATAGCAGCGAGCGAGGCATTCGGAGAGCGCAATGAAGATAATATTCAGCGATTTCCCCGTTTTTATTTTCCGGCTGATTTGGTGCTGGAAAAAGGCCTGATGATCAATTTTTCTGATGCTGCAGGTAATGAACAGACTGGCGTTATTCAAGATTATTCAGCCGATGAGGTGAGCGTTGATTTTAATCACCCACTGGCCGGACATAACATCATTTTTAGGGTGGCGATTAAGACAGTCGCATGCAATTTACAGTAAAATAGTCCTATGGATGCTCCCGTCGATCGTGAAATAAAATTAGCCAATCCTCGGGGATTCTGCGCCGGTGTTGAGCGTGCCATTGCTATTGTCAATCGAGCTCTGGAGATTTACGGCGCTCCGGTCTATGTGCGTCATGAGGTAGTCCACAACAAGTTTGTAGTGGAAAACCTACGTCTGCGTGGCGCCATATTTATTGATGAACTGTCTGATATTCCCGCAGTGAATGATGGTGAGAAACCCATCGTGATTTTTTCCGCGCATGGGGTTTCCCGGCAAGTTAAGCAGGAAGCAGAACGGCTTGGCGTTCGTGTGTTTGATGCGACCTGCCCACTGGTGACAAAAGTCCACATGGAAGTGTCGACATTCAGCCGCAATGCCCAGGAATGCATTCTCATCGGTCATGCCTTTCATCCCGAAGTGGAAGGCACCATGGGGCAGTATGATCAAAGCTTTGGTGGCAAGATCTACCTGGTGGAGTCCGAACAGGATGTGGAAAAACTTCAGGTTTCGAATCCTGATGAACTCGCCTATGTCACCCAGACCACCCTATCCATGGATGACACCGCATTGATTATTGATGCCCTGCGAAGGCGTTTTCCCAAAATAAGTGGGCCTAAAAAAAAGGATATTTGTTATGCCACCCAGAACAGGCAGGATGCTGTCAAACAGCTGGCCCTGGAATGTGACCTGGTTCTGGTGGTCGGCTCTCCCAACAGTTCCAATTCGAATCGCCTGAAAGAGTTGGCCGAGCGGAGTGGCAGTGAAGCCTATTTGATTGATAATGCAGATGAAGTCCATGACAGCTGGATACTGAACAAGCATAAAATTGGCGTGACCGCAGGTGCCTCAGCGCCGGAAGTGCTGGTACAGGAAGTGATACAGCGAATTCAGGAGCTTGGAGGTGGTAAGCTGCAGGAATTGTATGGTGTTGAGGAAAATATCATTTTTTCCGTACCGCGTGATCTGCGCATGGATTGAGGGTCGGCGAAGCCCCTAAAAGCGTTAACGGTATCGTATTTAGACTATCAACCAGTCTTTAGCAGTGTATTTTTACAGATAAATCACAATTTTGAGCGTATTTTTTAATATCCTCATCCATCCAATGGCTTAAGAATTCTTTGAATATATAAATGTTTGCCAACAACGTTGTTCATAAATAGAAATAGTGGAAGACTTGAGTATGAGTCTTAGGCATCTTTAAATCGCTCTTTATGATCTTGGCAGCAAAAATATAGACTGTCTTCATTAATAGCGTCTTCTTCAGGTATGTGAGTGGCACAATATTCACATTTTACTACACGTTCACGTGCGGTAATTTTTGGCTTGGGGACATCAGTCTTTAGCTTTGCCTGGTAGTTTTTAATCATACGCCAGGCAATGAGTATGATCAGAATAAAAGTTAGGAGTCTGAATAATCCCATATGATAACCTGCCTGTATTATGAGTTTTTTTGCAACTTTACTTAGTGGGTATGTATAACAGACAATACCTCACCTGTTTGACAATATCCACACTCGAAAATCGCGCTGAATTAGCATTGAATAGCTCCAGAGAATTATGCGTATTTTAATGGTTCAACTGAATCCACTAGTTGGTGATATTCCGGGGAATACCCGCAAAATTATCGAAGCTGCGAGTCGAGGGCTTGAAGAATATCAGGCACAAGTGATCGTTTTTCCAGAACTCGTTCTTACTGCCTATCCCCCCGAAGACCTACTCTTGCGGCCTAGTATTGACAGGCGCATTGAATCAGCATTGGTAGAAATTCGACAGGCAAAAATTCCGGCCTGGTTAGTGATCGGGCATCCCAGCCGACACAACAAACGCCTGTATAACAGTCTCAGTGTCATCCATAAAGATCAATGTGTAGCCCTATATCACAAGCAGTGTTTACCCAATTATCAGGTTTTCGATGAGAAGCGTTATTTTGATGCAGGGACTGACACCTGTGTGCTGGAAATAATGGGTATACCAGTGGCCTTTTCCATTTGTGAGGACTTGTGGGAAAAAGAACCGATGAAGGCTGCAGCCAGAGCAGGAGCCAAACTGATGATAAACATTAATGGCTCTCCCTATCATAAAAACAAACTGGCCGAACGACAGGCTATCATTCGTGAGCGCGTTGAAGAGACTGGCCTTGCACTGGTTTATGTTAACCAGGTGGGTGGGCAGGATGAACTGGTTTTTGATGGTGCCTCCATGGCCTATGATGTCCGGGGTGAATTGTCTGCCATGGCACCTTTATATGAAGAAGCCATGTTACCGCTGGACTGTGAGTTAAATGATGGCCAGCTGCAAATGCAGCCTTCGGAGATTGCCCCTTTGCCCGACTTTTTGGCGGGGGTCTATCAGGCGCTGGTGCTGGGCTTGAAGGATTATGTCAGGAAGAACGGATTTTCGGGGGTGGTGCTTGGACTATCCGGCGGCATTGATTCGGCTTTAACCCTTGCGATAGCCGTTGATGCATTAGGAGCCGACAGGGTGCACGCCTTTATGATGCCCTATACTTATACTTCGGAAATGAGCCTGCAAGATGCCCAGGCCGAGGCCAGAGCACTGCGGGTTAATTATCAGGTCATACCTATCGCAAAAATATACAACAGCTTCATACAGGCGCTGAGCGATGAGTTTGTCGGTACTGAAATGGATATCACGGAGCAGAATATCCAGGCCCGCAGCCGCGGTGTTCTGTTGATGGCCATTTCCAATAAAAAACAGCTGCTGGTGCTGACTACTGGCAATAAAAGTGAACTGGCCGTAGGTTATTCTACGCTCTATGGCGATATGGCCGGGGGCTTTGATGTGCTAAAGGATGTACCCAAGATGCTGGTTTATGAATTATCACGCTATCGTAACAGCATAGGATCAGTCATTCCGCAACGGGTCATTGATCGTCCCCCCTCAGCCGAATTAGCGCCTGATCAGATAGATGAGGATAATCTGCCAGTCTATGAGTTGCTGGATCAGATTCTGGAGCTTTATATCGAGGAAGATCTCAGTGCCGAAGCTATCGTTGATAAAGGCTTTGAGAGAGCGGTTGTCGAGAAAGTCATCAAACTGGTTGATCACAATGAGCACAAGCGGCGACAGGCGCCGATTGGTGTTCGCATCTCCAAAAGAGGCTTTGGCAGAGACAGGCGCTATCCTATAACTTCAGGTTGGCAATTGGGCGACTAGTCCTGACAAAAATTGCTTGCCTTAAGAAAGCTCTGGCGAATAGGTTTTAAGCGTCTGCTTCCGGCGATTAGCAGGTTTAAAAAAGAGCAATCAAGCCCCTTTTTCTAAAAAATTAATTTCAATACCTTTATCTAGATCCAATCAATCTACTCGCAATATCAGCAACATGCCTGCCCTGGAATCGTGCAATATCCAGTTCGAGCTGACTTGGTTGTCTTGATCCATCTCCATTCGCTATAGTTGATGCGCCATAAGGAGAACCCCCATTTATTGCGGTCATATCGAGGAGTTTTTGCTCAGTATAAGGCACCCCTACCACTACCATTCCGTGATGAATAAGTGTTGTATGGAAACTGGTAATTGTTGTTTCATGCCCTCCATGCTGACTAGCACAGCTTGTAAAGACACTGCCAACTTTTCCAACTAGAGCGCCGTTCATCCATAACGCACCGGTTTGATCCAAAAAGTTTCTCATTTGGCCACACATGTTGCCAAAACGAGTTGGTGTTCCAAAAATGATGGCATCAGCTTCAGCAAGCTTATCCGGTTCAGCAATGGCTACATCTTCAAACTCCTTGCGAGTATCTCTTGCGCCACTTAGTAAAAGCACGTCCTCCGGTATCAACTCTGGAACCTGAAGCAGTTTTACTTCAGTGTTTTCAATATCTGACGCACCTGCAGCTATTTCTCTAGCCAGTTTATAAACATGACCATACATGCTATAAAAAACAACTTGAATTTTAGTTTTCATTGTTTCACTCCATCCATTTCAACCGAACCAGCGATTTCAGTAATAGTATTTTTCAAGCATAAGATTTTACTAATAGCATCTTTTAAATTGTTCTCACTATTTTTGGTATAAGACTTTTCTCGCCAAGCGACATAACCATCAGGTCTGACCAGAACCGCACCGTCTGGCTTGATACAATAAGCTTCTGAAAACGGCAGTGTAAACGGGCTTGAAATTTTGTGCCTATGAATGGGTAAATCAACATACATTGATTTTGTGCCTGGAGGATCAACAAGCTTGAAATCAAGTTCTATGTTTAATGCTGATCCGACTTTTTCAGCGATATTTTTCCACTTATCACCATAATTAGATGTTATTAATACAAATCTTTTATCAAATAAATCTAAAGTTGACCCAAGCTTGCCATTTATTAAAATTTCTACATGCGGCGCTCTTGTGCCAGGTAGGGCAAATGATAATCTGGGATCAATATCTGCTTTTCCATCATCGATATAATCTTTATCAGGAATGACAGCATTCGATCTATAGCGGTTAAATTCAACATGTGTATCCGGGATCTGTTTTTTTACACCATCCATTCCTAAGTCAGGATCCGAACGGGTTACATAACGCTGATACCCTTGTTCTATCATTTGCATTGCAGCAGGCTGCCTTTCATCATTGTAAGAAGTTAAGAGTGCTTCATCCGCTTCACCACGCAGAACTGCCGCTAGCTTCCAACTTAAATTGTGCGCATCCTGAATGCCGGTATTGCCACCATATCCACCTGTTGGTGTGGTTACATGTGCCGCATCTCCAGCTAAAAATATTTTGCCATCCTGAAGCCGCTCGGCAGCATGACATACTGCCTCCCATTTATGAATATCCTCTACATACACATCTAATTGCTGATCCCCTACGGCATCACGCACATATTGCGCAGCCTTTTTTTCAGTAATACCTTCTGCAGCATTTCGGGCATCAGGGTTATTGATGTTGCCAACTGTAAAAATCACGAGAAAACCTCCTAACCCTGTTTTTTCGAGCCTGAAAAAACCTCGCACATGCTCATTGTTTACATAGATAACACCCAGATTTCTTCCACGAAGTGCTTTAGAACAATCTGCTCTGAAATAGACAGTTATGCTTTGTGACATGACAGGATAACCCTGCATCTTTATATCGAGTGCATTTCTTATCGGGCTTCTATTGCCATCACAAGCAACCAAATATTTTCCCTTAAATATTTTCTTCTCACCGCTATCAATGTGCTTTGCCCGCACCGATACTCCGGCTTCTTCCTGTGAAAAATCTACAACTTGATGCGCATAAAGAAATTCAGCACCCAGTTCTTCTGCTCGATCCTTAATAATCGGTTCAAGTACCTGCTGGGGCATGAAGAGCCTGCGAACCGGCGTCAGATCCTCTATTCCCTGATTTATATCAGGTATGTAGTTGGCAATTTCCCTGCCAGCAAGAGTCTCTACTGCATTTAATCCGCCATTTGGGTCGTATAAGGCATGTGCCGCTTTAACTACTTTTTTTTCAATTCTGGCCTGCCTCATCATTTCTAGTGTACGTATTTGAAAATAACCAGCTCTTGGATGTATGGCTGTACCGCGATGTTTTTCAATTATCAAACTCTTTATGCCATGCATTGCCAAAAACATAGATGTTGATAACCCAACCAAACTTCCACCTACTATCAATACCGGTATTTCAATTGCTTTACTATCATCTTTAATCTTACTCTGAAGCGTCATTTCTAATACCCCTTATATATTTTTATTATTCTAGGCTTCATAAACCCGATACCTCTTTAAAAAGGTTTCTACTACCTTTTTTGCATGTTCTTCAATTTCTCGAATGTTTGGTGCCTGCTGAGCACCTACAATCTGAGCAACCAGTTTCTCCCAAAAAAGCAAACCCTGGAATTCATGAGCGGCCCATTCAGGATCATCGACATCTAACATGCTTGATGCTTTTTTTGCAGAGAAATATTGGGTTAGGGCAGCCTGAGCCGTTTTAGCTCCAACCTGGTAATAGGTTGGACCCAACTCCGGATACTGCCCGAGAGACGATATTGTTGCTCTAACCACAGCTACATGTTTGTCATTAAGAATCTTTGTAAGAGCTAGCTTGGCATACATCAATAAAGCCTCACCAATATCTAGTTCCTGAAGATAAAAAGCATGTAAAGCCTGTGAAATTTCCAGTGCAACATCCTCTGTAAGTGCGGCAAGCAAACCTTGTTTATTACCAAAATATTGGTAAATCGCAGATTTGGAACAGTTGGCGCGTTGACAGATAGCTTCTAGGTTGGTGTCTTCGTAGCCAACCTCAATCATTAACTCTGTTGTGGCGAGTTTGATGGCTTCACGCTTCGCCAATGACTTAGTAGATTTGACGGTTTTACTTCTTTTAAATATTGTATTTATGGTACTCATAAGTTTTTTTATATTTATAAAAATATATTATATATCAATTATATATAAAAATATTTGTAGTTATAAATAAAAAATAGTACCAATTAGTACTCTTTTAAGCAACCATTCTTAGGTGTTAATTTCTTCTTGGGAAAATTTAGCAAAGCCGATATTTAATACAGTTTTCTATAACGGGTTTTTGATTTTTTACCTATATTTTCGAGATGGGATTAGGCAAAAATTGTTATTTATCTTAGAGTGAGCTCCATCTCATTAATAACATCTTTATTCAGTGTAATTCCAAAACCAGAGGAGTCAGGAACCATGATCATTCAATTAACAAAAGTCTCGACCAATAGCAGATATTCAAGATTTAGTAATTTTCGCTAATTCACCTTAGCTTGAAAGTGTAACGCTACTTCAAGTTAAACCAGCGTTGAGAGAGTCCGCTGCTCAATGCCAGATTATCGACCATCTGACTCATGGCATTTGCATCAATTCCTGTCCAGGCGAGAGACTCCATGTCGGGATCAAGGTGATCCTGTAAATGCATATCGCACACGATAGTAGTGAGCAGTTTGTTCAGGGATAGCATTTCACGATGGGTATGTAACAGAGCCTTGATACGAGAGGCGCCCCGGAATTTCATATCGGCTATGGCTTCAATGTTTTCGAGGATGCTGTCGACATTGGGATACTTCTTGAGGATTCTGGATGCGGTGGTGTAGCCGACACCAGGAATACCAGGAATATTATCAATCTTGTCTCCGGACAGAGCCAGCATGTCCGGGATCTGTTCCGGTTTGACGCCGAACTGTTTCTCAACACCTCGGCGGTTAAGTACAGTACCCCTGGCAAAATCCCACCAGGCATCTTCCTCACCAATAACCAGCTGTGTCAGATCCTTATCAGCACTGACCACCGTGATGGCAAAGCCCTGATCTCTGAAATAGCTAGCCAGTGAGCCTATAATATCATCAGCCTCGAAGCGGTTGCTGTCGAAGTCCGATATTCCTGCAGCCTTGCAAAAAGCACGGCACAGGGCAAACTGGTGGATCAATTCGGGTGGCGCAGGTGGTCGATTGGCCTTGTACTCGGGAAACAGTTCACGGCGGTAGGATTCGGTCTGGTTGGCATCAAAAGCACAGGCAATATACCGCGGCTTTTTCTGTCGGATTAGCTGAAATAAAAAATCACTGAAGCCGAATACTGCATTACTTGGCTTGCCCTGAGAATCGGTGATACTTTCGTCATAAACATGCCAGGCACGGAAGATATAGATACTGGAGTCTATCAGGTAGGCGCGGGGTAAAGGCATTTCTTGATTCTAACGGTTTCGATAAACCGTGCCCAACGTTTTTGCTATGATGGGCGCTTAACCCGATCAAGAAGGCTTTCATGAAACAGCAGCATTGTGTCATCGTCGGCGCCAGCCATGCGGCAGCCGAACTTTGTATGAGATTGAGGAAAGAAGGCTGGCAGGGCAGGATTACTGTGGTCGGTGAAGAACCCTATCTGCCCTATAACCGGCCACCTCTTTCCAAGACTTTTCTAGCAGGTCACAAGGATACCAGTGAGTTGCTGATTCGCCATGAAGGTGCCTATCAAAAAGCCCAAGTGGACTTTTTCCTGGATGTCAGGGCAGTCAGGATCAATAGACCCAGCCACAGTCTGCTACTGGGTAATGATCAACAGCTAGATTATGACAAACTTGTGCTCACAACCGGGGCGCGGGTACGAGTACTAGACGTGCCCGGTGCGGATCTGGGCAATATTTTTTACTTGCGCAATATTCATGATGCCAACCTGATTCGCCCGCACATCCGTCAGGGGAAAAAAGCTGTGATAATCGGTGGTGGCTATATAGGTCTGGAGTGTGCCGCAATGCTGAAAAGTAGTGGCATGCATGTCACAATACTTGAGCGAGACAAATGCATATTGAACCGCGTATCAGCCTCGGAAGTATCAGCTTTCTTTACCCGGATTCATCAGGAAGAAGGGGTAATGATACGGTCTGGCGCTGAGACTGTCGCCTTTGAGGGGGAGGACATGGTCGAGGCCGTGCTCTGCCATGATGGTCAGCGCTTCGATGCCGATCTGGTGATTATCGGAGTTGGTGTTATTCCTAACACGGAACTAGCTGCCGAGGCAGGGCTGATCATCAATAATGGTATTGTTGTCAATGAGTTTGCCGAAACCAGCGATCCGGATATTCTGGCTGCAGGTGATTGTACCTATCACTTCAATAAGCATTATCAGCGCTGGATGCGACTAGAGTCGATCCAGAACGCAGTCGCACAGGCAGAGGTTGCTGCCGCGACTATTTGTGGCCGGCGTGAAGCCTATGATGCCATTCCCTGGTTCTGGTCAGACCAGTTTGATCTAAAATTGCAGATTGCCGGGTTATCGATAGGCTATGATAACTTGGTTGTCCGAGGTGAGCTACAGCAGGGGCGCAAGGTGGCAGTCTTTTACTTTGCTGCGGAACGACTAGTGGCGGTGGATGCAGTCAACAGCCCGCAGGAATTTATGTTTGCCAAACGAGCCATGGCACAGCAATCTAACTTGGATATCGGGCGCCTGGCCAATATAGCAGTCCCCATGCGAGAACTGTTGCTAAACTAGGTCGACCCAGTCATTCAACTGATTTTACTGGAGATAAAACTTTTCTCGTTATGCTTATGTTCCAAGCAATACAACAAGGGCAGTAAAAGAAAATCTCAAATAAGAACATCAGATAGAAGAAAGCTGTTCTGACGGAATGATCTCATGTTTATCCCTCCAGGTGGCAATATCAATATCCAGATTAAAAATTAGTTGCAGACTGACATAAATAAATATGCCCAGTGACCATCGCAGAAGGGTCTTTAAGTGACTGAACAAAGCGTTATAATGCGCTGCGACAGCTTACTCAACAAATGTGATATGGAGTAATAAATGCCTTTAGTGAAATATGTCAACTTTGACGGAACTACCAATGAGATAGATGTCCCGGTCGGCGATTCAGTCATGCAGGGAGCCGTGGATAACATGTTGGATGGCATCATTGCAGAATGTGGTGGTTCCTGCAGCTGTGCAACCTGCCATTGCTATGTCGATCAGGACTGGCTCGATAAAATTCCACCAGCCAGCGAGATGGAAAAAGACATGCTTGAGTGTGTTCTAGAACCTCAGGATAACAGTCGTCTGAGCTGTCAGATTAAGATAAGTGACGATATGGATGGACTGATTATTCGTCTGCCGGAATCGCAATTTTAAAAAAATTGAACTTTTGAGGAACTTTTTCAGTAGTCTTTGTTCTAACTAAGTGTGCAAGAATTTATTGCCGCTCCCTTTAAGGATACTTTTAACCCGCTAAGACAACTTAGCGGGTTTTTTTAAATTTCTTAACATTCCCAGGAAGCCTAAGACATTAGAATGAGACAAGACAAGCTTAGTATGGGTTGTATCTCATGTTTCAAGAAACTTATTAGCGGTATCTAACGCCTGGTTTTGCCGCTCAACTTAAACCCATTTGGACTCGAATATCCTGCAGGATTCGATTGAGTTTCTTCAAGAGAACTTTATCCGCAAGCATTCTCACTGCCTCAGTAGCCCTAACGGTCAGTATGGAGCTATCTAGAATATTTATGGAGCTTGCAGTAAACGTTTTTATGCATAAGGGTCTGTTTTCTGCGCCGGCAGGGATGCCGGTGTATCAACATCCTGGGTTATTCCCCAGTCCAGGCATTCCAGCCGAAAAACCTTGTCGCTGTTGTCGCGTAATAGTTGTCGAGCACCCTGATCGCTATTCAGCCGCGTCAGCGCAGGGTAGAATTCGGCATGAATTCCAACCGGATTGCCTGGCCTTCCCTGGCAATAGGGACGTACCAGTCGATGCTTGAGCATGGCCTGCTGGATGGATTGGTAAGTTTCTGGCTGCACATGGGGCATGTCAGCCAATGCGATTAAAAGGGCAGGCCATTCAACGGATTGTGAGATGCCTGCAGACAGTGAAAAACCCATCCCCTCAGAGGCCCTATCCGCAATACAGATAGACCAGGTGGCAGCATAGGATTCAGCTAACGCCTCATCGCCTGGATGCAGAACCAGCAGACGGCGAGTGAAACTGTCAGGGACATTAGCAAGGGTGGCTTCTAGCAGCGTGCTTCCATCATTGAACCTGGCCTGGCGCTTGTCAGCATTAAAACGTTTGCTGTAACCGGCAGCCAGCATGATGATGCCAATATCAGAGAGAGTTTCAGCCATGCTGTTGTTTTAGCTTGGCCCGTAATTGTGTCAGCTCTGCAAGAATTGCAATAGCAATCTCCGGGGGGGTTTTACTCCCAATGCTCAGTCCAACCGGAGCGTGCAGGCGATCTATCTGTGCTTCTGAGATATCTAGCATAGCAAGCCGCTCTAGGCGTTTTGCCGTGGTATTGGCTGAACCCATGGCACCAATATAAAACGCATCATAATGCAGGGCTTCCATAAGGGCCATATCATCAATACGTGGATCATGACACAGGGCCACGATAGCAGTTTGCTGGTCAATGCTTTTACTGCGTAACCAGTCATCCGGCATGCTACTTGCCAGCTCAATATCCTGTTTGGGAAAATTTTTAATCAGATCCGGCCTGGGGTCGCAGATGGCCACTTCATAGTCAAGGCCAAGTGCCATTTCGGCTAAATAATATGCAACCTGCACAGCGCCGATTAAGAGCAATTGAAAAGAGGGGCCATGTGTTTGTATAAGCTGTTGATCAGTAAGCCTGATAGTTTCGAAATGTGTTGCTTCCTGTAAGCTGGTGGCACCGGTTTGAAGATCAACAGTGCGAGTGATTAGCTTGCGCTGGGCCATAGCCTCAGCCAGCTGTGCATAAAGCCCACTTTGACTGGTATCCAGCGGTTCAACAATGAGCTCAAGTTGTCCACCACAGGGCAGGCCTAGGCGCAGGACATCTTCCACGGCTACACCATATTTAATCCGCTCAGGCTTTTCGCTTGCCAATTCGGCCTTGATAATACTTTCTCGCAGATCATCTTCAACACAGCCACCGGAAAGAGAACCACAGTAAAGTGCATCTTCGTTACAGGCCAGCAGGGAGCCGACAGGTCTGGGCGAAGAACCAAAGGTAGAAACGATCGTGCATAGCCAGCATTTCTTGCCGGCATTCAGCCACTCGCTGAGCTGTATGATGACCTGTTCATCCAGACTTTTCATAGGGCTTACCCGTTGTTTCAAAGCGGTATAGTTTAGCGTAATTTGATATGCTTTAGCGCATGATGGCTTGAATAGGGAAGGTTGGCATGAAATTCAGACCCTGCATTGATTTGCATCAGGGTAAAGTGGTTCAGATTGTCGGGGCGTCATTGCAGGAAGACAAGGACAGTTCCCTCACCATAAACTTTAGCAGTGATACTTCCTCCGAGGTATATGCCGAACGCTACAAAAGCGATGGACTGAGTGGTGGCCACATTGTTTCACTGGGTGCAGGCAATAAGGAAGCTGCACTGCAGGCGCTTAGGGCCTATCCGGGTGGCTTGCAATATGGTGGTGGCATAAACCCAAAAAATGCTGCCGATTTTTTGTCAGCCGGAGCAAGCCATGTCATCGTAACCTCATATGTCTTTAGCGATGGCAAAATTGCTATGGATAGGCTAGAAGCTCTGTTGAAAGTGACAGGTGCCGACAGGCTGGTACTGGATTTAAGCTGTCGCCGTCTGGGTAATGACTACTTCGTGGTGACTGATCGTTGGCAACGCTTCACCAATGAAACAGTCGGAGCAGAACTGCTGGATAGACTATCTGGGTATTGCGCAGAATTTCTGGTGCATGGCGTCGATGTAGAAGGCAAGCGACAGGGAATCGAGGAAGAACTGATCAGTTTGCTGGGCGAGTATTCACCTTTACCAGTGACCTATGCCGGTGGTGTGAAAAACTTATCTGATCTGGATCTGGTGAAAACACTTGGACAGGATCGGGTTGACCTGACCATTGGCAGTGCGTTGGACATCTTCGGTGGCGATCTTGCCTACCAGGATGTGCTTGGCTGGCTGGCGCAACAGGCCTAATACTTGCGGTAAAGTTCTTCCAGGCTGATGCTTTTGTTGCTCTGCAGGATCAGCCTGGCATGCTTGCGGTTTAACAGGCTAGGGTTGCTAACCCCACAGGAGGTGGCAATTATATAAAGCTCCTTGAGCATGTTTTTTTGGTAATTGGCCACCCGCTTGCTTTTGTCCTTGACCACCAAGCCTCGCTGCAAACCGGGGTTATGAGTGGTTATACCTGTCGGGCAGGTATTTTTGTCGCACTGCATGGCCTGAATACAGCCGAGGGAAAACATGAAACCGCGTGCCGAAACCACGCAATCCGCCCCGGCACAAAGGGCCCAGGCTACATCTGCCGGGTTGATCAGTTTACCCGAGGCAATCACTTTTATGCGGTCCCGCAAACCATGTTCGATTAGCTTATCCACCAGCAGTGGCAGGGTTTCTTGAATGTCCAGGCCCATGTCGTCTATGAGGGTCAAGGGTGCGGCCCCGGTTCCGCCATCGCCGCTGTCAACTGTGATGAAATCCGGGGCGTAATCCACCCCACGTTGATTAATCATGCTAAACAACTGATCCAGCCAGGCGCCATCCCCAATGACCGTTTTAAAGCCGACAGGCTTGCCACTAATGATGCGAATGTGCTGAATCTTATCCAGTAACTGCTCATCATTGCTAATATCCAGATGACGGTTTGGACTGTTTGATGTCTGGCCCTGTGGAATCAGTCGAATTTTGGCGATTTCCTCGGTGACCTTGGCGCTTGGCAGTATGCCGCCCTTGCCGGGCTTTGCCCCCTGGCTCAATTTAAGTTCAATCATTTTTATCTGTTCATGGGAAGCTACCATGCGCAGTTTTTCATCGCTGAAATGCCCGTTGCTATCGCGTATGCCATAGTTGGCAGTTCCAATCTGAAAGACCACATCACAGCCACTTTCCAGATGCCACTCACTGAGCCCCCCTTCACCGGTATTAAGCCAGCAACCTGCTATTGCGGCGCCACTGGATAGGGCACGAACGGCTGGTTTAGAGATGGAGCCATAACTCATACCGGATATGTTAAAGATAGAGTTTGTGCTGTAAGGCTTTTCGCAGAGGGGGCCGAAGATAATCGGCTTGATGTCGGTTTTTTCCTCGATCAGTACCGGATAGGGAGAGTTGACGAAGAGGATGTTCCCGGGCTTGGCAATGTCATAGGTGGATCCAAATGCCTGGGTATTTTCCAGGTTCTTTGCTGCACGGTACACCCAGGAACGCTGAGCCCGGTTGAAGGGCATTTCTTCCCGATCCATAGCGAAGAAGTATTGCCTGAAAAATTCTCCAAGTCGTTCGAAGAGATAACGAAAGCGGCCAATTAGTGGGTAGTTACGACGAATGGCATGTGTCGTCTGTATGATGTCGATAACATATAAAACCACGCCGATCAGCAGAATCAGCCCGACAAACATAATAAAAATATTTGATAGAAACGCTGAAAGCGGAGCCACAAAGCGGTCGAAAAAAGCAGCAATTCTATCCAAAACAAAACCCTGATTCATGAGAACAGACTGCATGATACCCAGAGCAGCGGCTGTCATCTAGTTTTCTGTATGGTCCATCATGGATGTTCAGTATCGGTTCATAGAGGGTATGCTCTAATGGGCTCATCAAAGAAGGTAGGCGATACTCGCGCTTTACGCCATAATGTCTGTTTAAAGCAATAACAATTTTTCATGCATGTTTGAGTTAATATTGGCCTCGGCTTCACCACGACGACTGGCGCTCCTACAGGACCTGGGTTTCAAGGTCAGCTCCAAACCACAGGATATCGATGAAACCCCTCTTCAGGATGAAGATCCGGAAGATCTTGTAACAAGGTTGGCTCTGACAAAAGCCAGGAGCGCATTAGATTCTCTGGAGTCAAGGGATCAGAGGCTGGTTCTTGGCTCGGACACGATCGTTCTTTGTGATGGGCAGATTTTGGGGAAGCCGGTCAATAAAGCTACTGCCTATGCAATGTTAAGATTATTAAGCGGCAGGCAGCATCATGTGATTACCGCTGTTGCACTGCTGGATTATCAGCGAGAGGCTGTAGAGCTATCAAAAACTGCTGTGAGTTTTAGAACTCTGAGAGATGATGAGATAGAAAGCTACTGGGAAACGGGTGAGCCGGCTGATAAAGCCGGGGCATATGCTATACAGGGGTTGGGCGGCATGTTTATTTCGGAAATAAATGGCAGTTATAGTGGTGTTGTCGGGCTTCCGATTTTTGAAACGGCTAGCTTGCTGGCCCAGTTCCATGTTGACACAAGCAGCATTTTGAAGAGCTGTCATGAGTGAAACTGATATCAAACATCAAACAGGTTTTCAGGTTTTGAATTGGAACTTCAGGCGCCTGTCACTACATTCTTTGAGAGTTATCAGTGGGCTGTTCCTGACGGTGCTGGTAC
>JAYQVM010000022.1:0-20181 GCA_038148435.1 Gammaproteobacteria bacterium
GGATTAAGGATATATCCCTCACTATCAGTAAAACCAACACGAGCGGCGCCCAGCGGACCGGCAAAAGGAATACCTGAAATAGCCAGAGCGGCTGAGGTACCGATCATCGAGGCAATATCAGGATCCACATCTTTTTCCGCAGAAACAACTGTACAAACAACCTGTACTTCATTCAGGAACCCTTTTGGGAACAAGGGACGAATCGGACGGTCAATCAATCGTGAAGTCAGGGTTTCCTTTTCTGTCGGACGCCCTTCACGTTTAAAGAAGCCGCCCGGAATCTTGCCAGCTGCGTAGGTCTTTTCCTGATAGTTTACCGTCAGCGGAAAAAAATCCTGACCGGGCTTGGCTGTTTTACTGCCAACTACTGTCGTTAATACTGAGGTTCCAGCAATAGTTACCAATACTGCGCCGGTGGCCTGACGAGCAATTCTTCCCGTTTCAATTACAACGATATCGTTGCCGTACTTAAATTCTTTCCTTATCGGATTTAACATATTTTCTTTTCCTAACGGACTAACCTAGCCAGCCCCATGCCAACCAGGTGTGGGATGAAAACGAAACTAGCGACGCAGGCCGAGCCGTTTGATCAGGCTGCTGTAACGCTCTAAGTCTTTTCGTTTGAGGTAATCAAGCAGCTTACGTCGGGTATTGACCATTCGAATTAGTCCGCGGCGGGAATGATGATCAGCTTTATGATCCTTGAAGTGATCTTGTAAGTGATTGATATTTTGGGTTAATAATGCAACCTGCACTTCGGGTGAACCTGTATCACCTTCGGCGAGGGCAAAGTCACGGATAATCTCCGCTTTTTGTTCAGCTGATAAAGCCATTGTTTGCTCCTGTGAATATGCATCCAAATAAGACTTCCATATCAGCCAGAATAACCATGCATATTGATAGTCATCTGGAATGCTTCCTGCCCCAACTGTTACGCGGGATGCGAAAGATAGCACAAAACGTCAGCGGTTACACTTTTTTTTGGGACAAATGCTCTTGAATATTAAGCACTTATTGTCAAAGCAAGGCTTGTGTTAGGCAAGGAGAGTAGTGTCTGCAAATGAATACTGCAGAATACCGAAGTGCTTTAAGAAATCCGGCAGTAACAAGGATTGTTTACTACCGGATCTACAGGTCATCTTGCTAATGTACTTACGCGAGAGCCGAACCAAAGAGATTGAGCAATCTAGCCCAGGCACGCTCCGCCTGGGTTTCGTCATAAACCGGCATATCCGGCGGACACCAGCCATGCTGGGCTGGATAGACTTCGATTTCAGCGGGCACATTATTGGCTGAAAAGGCCTCACGCAGCACATCCTTCACATTCGGATCTGATTCATCATCATTTTGGGCAATCGCAATCAGCATGCTGGCGCCTTCCATCTCAGGAATCAGCAGATGCGGGCTGTTTTCCGCATCGGTCGCCAGGCCGCCGCCATGGAAGGTACCCCCGGCTTTCATTCTGTCACTGGCAGCCATGGTACGCATGACCATCGGTCCACCCATGCAATAACCGGTCGTTCCCATGCCACGAGAGCTGTCGACCGCATCCTGAGCATCCAAAAACTGAATAAAAGCACGAGCATCCGTGAAATGCGTTTCAGCATTGAGCATGCCTGCCAGTGGAAACACTACTTCCCTGACAGCTGGATCCTGGAAACTCGCTCCTTCCGGCACCACAGGTGCACGTGCACCACGATAAAAAGGATTGGGGACTAAAACGGAATAGCCCGATTGCGCCAGGCGTCTGGCCATCATTTCAAAAGCCGGACGCAGACCCAGAATATCCGGCCAGATCAATACAGCAGGATGCTGACCCGTTGCGGGACGAACAAAATAACAGTCTGCAACCCCATCAGTAGTTTCAATGTCATGATAGGACTCGGTTAAATCCTGGGCATTGGCAACTGGAGGAAGCACCATGGTCAGTCCAGCAGTAGCTGTAGCCTTGCCAAATTGGCGTCGATTTAATTTAAGGTGTTCTTCCGTATCTTTTACAGTTTTTAAATCACACATAATTTTCTCTCTCGCTTGAAATATTCCGACAGCTCGCCGAGCCTGAGTAACGAAGCCCTAAAATTACACTATCTCCAGCATAATCTCTAGATAGCTTTCGGCTAAAATCATTTATCCTGGCCGGGGTAATTACAGGCGTCAGCTGACGAAGAGACGTTTCGGGGCTACTCTGCCATCATCCAGAATCTCCCCGATTCCGATGAAGCTGGATTCCCGATAGAGCCTGAGCAGACCCTGGGTTGGCGCATGACGGACTATTACCGCCTGCCCTTGCTGGATATAGTCGGCTGTAATGAATGGAAGATCGAGGGCCGGCAGTTCCTGTACGGCCAGATCAGCTGCGACTAACAGCTCGTCAATGGCATCAAAGCCTCCCTCTTTATAGGCAAGCGCAATACTCTCAGGACTGCGCGCCTGCTCGATAACAAAAGGTCCAGCTCTGGTTCTACGCAAGGCAGTTACATGAGCGCCGACTCCCAGCACATCCCCCAGATCATCTGTCAGAGTTCTTATATAGGTGCCTTTGCTACAGCTTATATCCAAAACTAGGCTTCCTCGATTAAATTCAATCAGCTCTAGGCGGTGGATACATACCTTGCGACGTTTACGTTCAACTGTTTTACCCTCACGGGCCAATTTGTAGAGGGGAACGCCCTTATGTTTAAGGGCTGAATACATGGAGGGTATCTGCTCAATTTCACCTCGAAATTCGACCAGAGCACGCTGCAGCTGCTCCTCATCAATGCGACTGGCATCATGTTCGGCAACAGGTGTACCCTGGGAATCTCCGCTATCGGTTTTAATCCCGAGCTTTATACTGGCCCGGTAGGCCTTGTCAGAATCCAGCAGAAACTGAGAAATTTTAGTGGCCTCACCAAAACATAGCGGCAAGACTCCAGTCGCCAGTGGGTCCAGGCTACCGGTATGCCCTGCCTTGGCCGCATGATACAAACGCTTGGCCTGTTGCAAACTGTAGTTAGAACTCTCCCCTTCAGGTTTATCAAGGATCAGAATGCCAGAGATATTCCTTCCGCGCTTTTTTGCCATTTCATAACCTATAAATGCTACTTTTTCTTGTCATTGGCAAGCGCATCATCAATCAAACGGGATAGATAGTTACCACGAATTGAACTATCATCAAACGTGAATTTGAGTTTGGGAGTACTACGCAGGTTGATTCTTTTTGCCAATAGAGAACGCAGGTAACCGGCAGCGCTGTTGAGCGCCTGCAGACTCTCTTCAACTTCATCAGCTGAATTTTTTCCTAGAAAACTGACATAAATTTCCGCATAAGCAAGATCACGACTAACCTTGGCAGCATTCACAGATACCATGCCGACACGTGGATCACGAATTTCCGTCTGAATTAGCAATGCCAGCTCTTTCTTCAGAAGATCCACTATTTTGTAATTACGATTGGATGTTCTAGGCATATGAATGCGGCAAGTATTTCAGTTATTAGAAATTAAAGAACGTTCCCAGATTTAAAAAAATTTTTTCAAGCAGAAAAATTTAAGATGCTTGACCGCTCTTCAAAAAACCATAGCAGGGTCTTAAAATTGAAGAAGGCTTAAAAGCGCAAAAACTTCCTTACAGCGACCTGGCGACTTCCTTGGTTTCATAAACCTCAATCTTGTCACCAACTTTTACATCCATGTAATTCTTCACACCAATACCACACTCCATGCCATTGCGGACTTCACTGGCTTCTTCTTTAAAGCGTCGCAAAGATTCCAGCTCTCCCTCATAAATGACAACCTCATCACGTAGAACACGGATAGGCTTGTTGCGGTAGACAGTCCCTTCAATCACCATGCTACCAGCGATATCACCAAATTTTGGCGAGGTGAAAATCTCACGGACTTCAGCTACACCCAGAATTTCTTCCTGTAAATCCGGCGCCAGTAGGCCACTCAACACAGCCTTGATATCATCAATCAGGTTATAAATCACACTGTAATAACGTAATTCCAGCCCTTCATTTTCCACCAGTTTTTTCGCTGCCTTGTCGGCGCGGACATTAAAACCGATGATGCTGGCATTTGAAGTCTGCGCCAATTGTGCATCTGTTTCAGAAATACCGCCAACACCGGAAGCTACAATATTAGCAGATACTTCATCCGTTCCCAGTCCCGCCAGCGCTGAGGAAATAGCTTCCAGGGAACCACGAACATCCGCTTTAAGGACCAGATTGAGCACCTTGAAGTTATCCTTGCCCATTGTGGCAAACACCCCATCCATTTTTGCAATCTGCTGCTTGGCGATCTGGCTTTCACGGAATTTATGCCGACGGAATTCAGCAACTTCCTTTGCACGGCGCTCATCCTGAACCACAACAAAGTCATCGCCGGCTTGCGGAGTTCCATTCAGACCCAGAATTTCAACAGGAATAGAAGGACCTGCACTATTGGTCTGTTTGAAGTTTTCATCAACCATGGCACGCACACGACCCCACTCATGTCCTACTAGCAGGGTGTCACCCACACACAGCGTACCATTTTGTACCAGCACCGTAGCGACTGCTCCTCGTCCTTTGTCGAGGCTGGATTCAATCACCACGCCTTTGGCAGGACCATCAACCACAGCTTTTAATTCCAGAATCTCGGCTTGGAGTAAGACAGCTTCCAATAATTCAGGTACACCTTGGCCAGTCAGTGCCGATACCTCTATGAACTGATTGTCACCACCCCAGTCCTCTGGAACCAAGCCTTTGGCTGATAATTCATTTTTTACGCGGTCAACGTCAGCGCCTTCCTTGTCAATCTTATTGACTGCTATCACGATAGGTACTTTAGCTGCCTGAGCATGCTGTATAGCCTCTTCAGTCTGGGGTTTAACACCATCATCGGCAGCTACAACCAGAATAATAATATCGGTTGCCTGTGCACCACGTGACCGCATGGCACTGAATGCAGCGTGGCCCGGAGTATCAAGAAAAGTCAACATACCGTGCTCAGTTTCAACATGATAGGCGCCGATATGCTGAGTAATACCCCCGGCTTCTCCTTCAGTAATGGATGATTTTCGGATGTAATCCAGCAACGAAGTCTTGCCATGATCAACGTGCCCCATCACAGTAATTACCGGCGCACGTGACAACTCCTCACCTTCATATTTAACATATTCAACCAGGTCTTCTTCGATCTTATCATCGGAAATAGGCTTGGCTTTGTGTCCTAGTTCTTCAACCAACAGAACAGAGGTATCCTGATCCAGCACCTGATTGACGGTCGCCATAACGCCCATTTTCATCAGTGCCTTAACCAGCTCTGCCCCTTTCACAGACATTTTCTGTGCCAGATCAGACACTATGATTGCCTCAGGCACTAAAATTTCACGGGAAATAAACTCAGTCGGTTTCTCAAATTTGTGTTCTTTTTGTCCCTGGCTTAATTTGCGCGAACCTCGGCGGCGACCACCACTGAAATCTTCTTCCCCGTCGAGAATAAAGTCATCCGTGGTTCGGATCTTGTTGAATTTTCTATCTTCTTCCCCGGCACCTCTCCGTTTGGGGCTGGACTTCTTGCGGTCTTCATCTTCTGTCTGTCGAAAACTTTCTCTCTTGATCGTACCTTTTTTAAACTCACGACGGACTTCATCTTTAGCGTCTTCTGGAATTTCTGTGACTGGTAGAGGCGCTTCTTTTTGAAGTATCGTGGACGCTTTATTGCTCGCATCTTCTTTTATAGCAGCTTTTTCTTTTTGCGCTTTATTAGCCAATTCCTCTGCCTGGCGTCTGGCATTTTCTTCATCCAGACGGACTTTTTCTGCCTCCAGTTTGGCTTCTTCCGCACTGCGTTTTACATAAGTACGTTTTTTCCTGACTTCAACATTGACTGATTTGCTACGACCCTGATTATCAGAACTCTTCAGGGTACCAATGGTTTTTCTTTTCAGGGTAATACGGCGGGGACTACTGCTGCTGTCATCGCCATGTTTACCTTTAAGTGACATCAGTAGCTTAGTTTTTTCTTCATTGGAAATAGAGTCAGTGGCCTTGGTCTGAGGCAGGCCCGCTTCCTTGATCTGTTCAAGTAAGCGTGCTTCATCCACACCAACCAGTTTGGCAAGTTCAGCTATATTTAAATCAGCCATTTGCTTCCTCTATTTGCGTAATCTCTGTCAACTATCTTGATGCTTATTCTTCTTCAAACCAGGGAGCACGTGCTGTCATTATCAGCTCGCCAGCCCATTCTTCCGTCATGCCTTTGATTTCCATTAATTCATCAATGGAAAGTTCTGCCAGGTCTTCCATGGATTTCACATCCATTTTAGCAAGGCTCATAGCCAGACTATTATCCATACCTTTCATATTTAAAAGGTCATCCTTGATACCGGCCTTGCTCAATTCTTCTTCTGTAGCGATGGCCCGAGTCAATAATGCATCTTTCGCACGGGCCCGTAATTCATTAGCGATTTCTTCATCAAAATCCTGAATTTGAGAAATTTCCTCCAGCGGCACGTAGGCAATTTCTTCCAATGAAACAAAACCTTCCTGTACAAGAATTTCAGCGACATCTTCATCTACATCCAACGCTTCCATGAAGATAGAAACCGTTCCAGCAGATTCTTCCTGTAGTTTTTCTGCGGCCTGTTCAACACTCATGACATTGATGGCCCAACCAGTTAACTCGCTGCACAAACGAACATTTTGTCCATTGCGACCTATAGCCTGTGCCAGGTTATCTTCGACGACAGCAATATCCATAGTGTGCGATTCTTCATCAACTACAATAGACTCTACCTGAGCCGGCGACATGGCATTAATTACCATTTGTGCAGGATTTTCATCCCAGAGAATGATGTCTATGCGCTCGTTGGCCAGTTCATTGGAAACCACCTGAACACGGGATCCGCGCATGCCAACACAGGCCCCAACAGGATCGATACGGCCATCGTTGGTTTTGACGGAAATTTTGGCGCGTGAACCCGGATCACGGGCTGCTGCTTTAATTTCAATGATTTCTTCTGAAATTTCAGGGACTTCAATCTTGAATAGTTCAGTCAGCATTTCAGGGGCAGTGCGGCTCAACAGTAGCTGCGGTCCGCGTAGATCTTCACGAACTTCCAACAACAATGCGCGTAAGCGATCATTGATACGGAAAGTTTCACGCGGGATAAGATTTTCGCGTGGCAGAAGTCCTTCAGCATTGTTACCGAGATCCACAATAATATTGTCCCGGGTAACTTTTTTTACCGTACCAGTGACCAGTTCTCCAACTTTATCAGCATAGTCATTAACAACAATTTCACGCTCAGCTTCGCGGACTTTTTGGACAATTACTTGCTTGGCAGTCTGCGCTGCAATTCGTCCGAACTCGACATTTTCTACTTTTTCTTTCCATATATCTCCAGGCTGCAGCTTTGGATTTTTTTCGTGCGCTTCTTCAAGCGTAAATTGTGAACCCAGAATGGCCAATTCATCATCAGAAACGACAGTCCAAACACGATACGTTTCATAGTCGCCGGATTCACGGTCAATTGTAACTTTACACTCTGCGTCTTCATCGACGTAACGTTTCTTCGTTGCCGTTGCCAGTGCTGCTTCAATAGCAGAAAAAATAACGTCTCTGGAAACACCTTTTTCATTAGAGACGGCATCAACCACCATTAAAATTTCTTTGTTACCCATGATATTGCTACCTTCACATTTGCGAAACTAAATTGGCTTTTTCTATTAACTCATAAGGTAATGTTAATTCTTCATCACCCATAATTAACACGACTTCATCATCTACCACATTTTTAATCTGCCCAGTAAAATTCCGTTTTCCTTCGAAACTTCTGGCTAAACGAACTTTGACTTGATAACTCGTATATTCCCTGAACTGCTGCAGGTTAAATAAAACTCTTTCCAATCCTGGTGAAGAGACTTCCAGGATATATTCACCACTGATCGGATCTTCCACATCCAACAGGCTGCTTAGCTGCCTGCTCACCTCGGTGCAATCTTCTATATTTACACCGCCCTTTTTGTCCAGATAGATCCGCAACAAGCTATGCCTGCCCTGGGAAACGTATTCCAGACCCCAAAGCTGGTAACCCATCGTTTCAACGAGAGGCTGTAGCAAGGCTGCCAATTTTGACTCTTTGTTCGTCACCAATCTCACCTTGCAACTGAAACAAAAAGTGGGCACTAGGCCCACTCAAACAAACTATCTGTACCACTAACAAAAAGCCCCTGATAGGGGCCTTATCAATCGTAAGCAGTCTGGAAGAGAATCTAGAACCATTCCGATTCTACCAACTGCTTAAATGGTAGCGGGGGCAGGATTTGAACCTACGACCTTCGGGTTATGAGCCCGACGAGCTGCCAGACTGCTCCACCCCGCAACAAATCATCTCTGTTATTATCCCAGAACCTTCTGAGAAACTTAATATCAGGTGGGCAGTGATTATAAGAATCTGCCTGCTGAGGGTCAAGGACAGACTTTGACAAATATGCACTGTCTATCCAATTTATCATCTATTTGGTGCCGAAGGCCGGACTTGAACCGGCACAGCCGTAGGCCACTACCCCCTCAAGATAGCGTGTCTACCAATTCCACCACTTCGGCAAAAATCATTATTCCGGGGCTAGCGGAATATCATTCTCACTATCAACCAGCGGCATATCTTCATCCCGGCCAGTTTGCCTAGCTGCTTCAGTTGTACTTAAATCAGCTTGCAGTTGCTCTGCATTTTCAATCAGAGTCCCACCTAGCCGATCCGTGTCGGCTGCCTGCCTGGCAATGACAGCGAGACTCAGGCTGGTGATAAAAAATACCGTTGCAAAAATGGTCGTTGACTTGGTCAGAACATTACCACTGCCGGAAGATCCAAAGAGAGTTTGCGATGCGCCACTACCAAAAGAGGCGCCCATTTCAGCTCCTTTGCCACGCTGCAAAAGCACCAGCATAGTCAGTGCAATGGCAGCAATAACGTGTACGATAATAATCAAGGATTCCATAACGTTTCTCGTTTTGTTTAATACAGGCCTAGTCAAATGCCTTGCAAATAGTTATAAATTCTTCCGCGTTGAGTGAGGCACCCCCAACCAGACCACCATCAATATCTTTCTGCCGAAACAGCTCTGCTGCATTGCTGCCTTTGACACTGCCACCATAAAGTATGCTCAACTTCTTGGAAATGTCACTATCCTGCTCAGCAAGAAAACGACGAATCTCCGCATGTACTTCCTGTGCTTGCTGAGGACTGGCTGTCAAGCCGCTACCTATCGCCCAGACTGGCTCATAGGCTACAAGTGCATTAGCAAATGCCGCTATTCCTGCCCTATTTACCACGGCCTTTAACTGAGCCAGAATAACACTGTTCGTTTCACCCCTTTCACGTTGTGCTTTGGTTTCACCCACACAAAGGATAGGGCTTAAGCCCGCCTCCAGCGCTGCAATAAACTTTTCAGCGACAAAGTCATTAGATTCGGCGAAAAGCTCTCGCCGTTCTGAATGGCCCACAATGACATGCGTACAACAAAACTCAGTCAACATGGCAAAGGAAACTTCGCCAGTAAATGCGCCCGAATGCTTCGGGTAGGCATTCTGTGCACCAAGAGCTAAGTTAGTACCAGCCAGTTCTTTTTCAAGCTGCTCCAGATATATACTTGGAGGACAAATCAGGACTTCGCAGTCAAGTGAGGACACTCCCAGCTTTATAGCTTCAAGAAGTCGGCTATTCTCAGACCTGCTCCCATGCATCTTCCAGTTTGCAGCTACCAGATTTTTGCGCATAAAACGTCGGCTCTATCCCTCAGCGCTAGAGGGCTAAAAAGGCCGCCAATACTACTTAAGATGGGTTAAAGATGCAACTGAACCGAGCACTGGACCTAGCAGCATGAGCTCAGGAAGTAAGCTCCATGTAAACGACTTCTGAGAGCTCTTTGGCCAATCTGCTGACCAGGCCCTCATCCGAACCTTCCACCATGACTCGAACGACTGGCTCTGTCCCGGAGGGCCTTAGAAGGACTCGACCTTCCTTGCCCAGGGTAGTCTCGACTTCTTTGACCGCTGATTCGATGATTTTGTTTCCGTTAAGAGCACTGGGCTTCTTAAGCCTGACATTGATCATCTTTTGCGGGTATTTCTCCATTCCTTTTTTTATGACATTGAGCGATTGGTCCATGACCCGCATAGCAGAAAGTACTTGTAGGGCAGAAATGATACCATCCCCGGTAGTCGTATGATCCATACACAAAATGTGCCCGGAAGATTCGCCGCCTATAGACCATTGCCGGGTACGTAATTCCTCTACGACATAGCGGTCACCAACCGGCGTCCTGCGAAATGGTATATCTAGATCCTTGAGGGCCAGCTCAAGCCCAAGATTACTCATGACTGTACCAACAACACCTTGGTTTGAAGGTTTTTTGCCAAGTTTTTTTCGTGCAATGATATACAAAATCTCATCACCATCTACAATGGCGCCGGTATGATCAACCATCTGTACCCGATCGCCATCACCATCAAAAGCAATACCTAGATCAGCACCCTTCTTGAAGACTTCATTAACCAGTTGCTGCAGCTGGGTTGCCCCGCAATCTTGATTGATATTCCTACCATCTGGGTTATTTGCGATAACATCGACCGTTGCTCCCAGCTCCTTAAACACATTCGGGGCTATCTGATAAGTCGCTCCATTCGCACAGTCCAAAACAATGTGAAATCCATCCAATTTAATACTCTCATCAAGGGTCCCCTTGCAAAACTCCACATAACGGCCACTGGCATCATTGATACGCGATGCTTTGCCAATCCTATCAGAACTTACTTCCAGTAACTCAACAGTTAGCGCTTCTTCGATAGCATGCTCAACATCATCATCCAGCTTAGTGCCCTGGTTAGAAAAAAACTTGATACCGTTATCCTCATATTTGTTATGAGAAGCAGTGATAACAATACCTGCCTGTGCATGGAGGGTTTTGGTTAGGTAGGCCACGGCGGGTGTTGGCATTGGACCAAGCAATTTGATATCCACCCCGGCTGAGGTCAAACCCGCTTCTAGAGCGGATTCAAACATATAGCCCGATATTCGTGTATCCTTGCCAATCAATACAGAACTACTGGATTTTCTGGCAAAAATCTTACCGGCTGCCCAACCTAGTTTCAAAAAAAAGTCAGGCGTAACAGGATACTCACCAACCCTGCCGCGAATACCATCTGTTCCAAAGTATTTCTTTACTTTTAACACCGTGACAACCCCTGCTGCTTAGCTGGACTTTAGAATATGAGCCCTGAGGGCCTGAAAAAGTTTCATGGCATCAAGGGTCTCAGCAACATCATGCGTTCTTATTATGCTAGCCCCTTGTGTTAAAGCAATCACTGCAGCTGCAATGCCGGCAGCTTTGCGGTCTTTTTCTGACCTGCCAGTCACTGCGCCAAGCATGCTTTTTCTCGAAAAGCCTACTAGAAAAGGCAATTCTAGCTGCTTGAACTCGGAAAGTCTGTTAAGTAGCTCAAGATTATGGCTCAGATCTTTACCGAAACCGAAACCGGGATCAATGATGATTCGCTCCTCGCTGATTCCAGCTTGGCGGCACGCATCAACTCTTGCACGCAAAAAGCCGATAACCTCCTCAAACACATCTTCATAAGTTGGTTGCTCCTGCATGGTCCCCGGCTCACCTTGCATATGCATCAGGCATACCGCCACATTACTTTGCGCCAGTACCTGCAAGGCATTGTCATTTTGTAGAGCTCTGACATCATTGATCAAGCCAGCACCAGCTTCAATGGCTGCCTGCATCAATTTGGAAGAACTTGTATCAACAGATATACATACATCCAGATTTTTGCGTACTGCCTCAACTACAGGAAGCACCCTGTCAATCTCCTCTTCTACCGACACCACTTGTGCTCCTGGTCTTGTTGACTCCCCGCCCAGATCGAGAAAACTAGCTCCATCCAGGCACATTTGTTCTGCACGTCGAAGGCATTTACTGATATCAATCCTACCGTCAGCACATAACAGCTCTCCACCATCAGAAAAAGAGTCAGGTGTAAGATTTAATATCCCCATGATATGAGGATTGGTTAGATCAAGATGTAAACAGGAAAAATTCATGCCATGTATTAGTTTTACAAAATAAAAAGGAGCTTCGCTTGAGCTCCTTTTTAAGACTTATTGTTACAGAAAGTGTCAGGCCTAATGCTCACCCGCCGGGCCGCCAATTGGCTTATCAGATGATTTTTTCTTGGCACTTCCCTCACTTTCTTCCTTGTCAGATATTGATATTCCAGAATGATAATCATCATCATGCCAGTCTGCGGGACTACGTGGTTTCTTGCGCGCCATGATGTCGTCAATCTGACCGGAATCCAAGGTTTCATATTCCATCAGAGCATCCTTCATTGCCTCCAGAATATCGCGATTTTCTTCCAGCAGTTTTTTTGCACTTGCATAACAGGTATCAATAATCGAACGTACCTCTTCATCAATGGCCCGAGTGGTCTCTGGTGAGAGGACTTTACTGGTATGGCCTGCTGCACGACCAAGAAAAACTTCTTCCTGCTCATCATCATATTGCAAAGGACCAAGCTTTTCCGATAGACCCCATTTTTTTACCATGTTCTGGGCCATCTGGGTGGCTCGTTGAATATCATTGGATGCCCCGGTAGTAATACCCTCCTTACCCAATGTCATTTCTTCAGCAATACGACCACCATAAAGAGAGCATATCTGAGAGAGAATACTTTGCTTACTATGGGAATAACGATCTTCTTCCGGCAGGAACATGGTTACACCCAGCGCACGTCCACGTGGAATAATGCTGACCTTGTAAACCGGATCATGTTCAGGCACCAGTCGGCCAACAATAGCATGGCCGGCTTCATGGTAGGCTGTGTTAATTTTTTCCTTGTTCGACATCACCATGGATTTGCGCTCTGCGCCCATCATGATTTTGTCCTTAGCTTTTTCAAATTCTTCCATGGTAACTTTCTGTTTTTTTGCACGCGCAGCAAACAGGGCCGCCTCATTCACCAGATTGGCCAAATCAGCCCCGGAGAACCCCGGCGTAGCACGAGCCAGAACACCTGCATTAACACCGTCCGAAATGGGCACTTTACGCATATGAACTTTCAAAATCTGCTCACGACCTCGAATGTCCGGCAAACCAACAACCACCTGACGATCAAAGCGTCCTGGCCGCAGCAGGGCTGGATCAAGCACATCAGGGCGGTTAGTTGCAGCAATAACTATGACGCCATCATTGCCTTCAAAGCCATCCATCTCAACCAACAACTGGTTCAGGGTCTGCTCACGCTCATCGTGCCCACCCCCAAGACCGGCACCACGATGACGACCAACAGCATCTATCTCGTCAATAAATATAATACAGGGAGACTGCTTTTTGGCCTGCTCAAACATATCCCTCACACGTGAGGCTCCGACACCAACAAACATTTCCACAAAATCGGAACCGGAGATGGAGAAGAAAGGAACTTTAGCCTCACCTGCTATAGCCTTGGCCAGCAGTGTTTTACCTGTACCCGGCTGGCCCACCATAAGTACTCCACGCGGAATACGACCACCCAGGCGCTGGAATTTATCCGGCTCCTTGAGGAAGTCAACCAGCTCCTTGACATCCTCTTTTGCCTCATCAACACCTGCAACATCAGCAAAAGTAACTTTTACTTGGTCTTCACTGAGCATTTTGGCTTTGCTCTTGCCAAAGGCCATGGGTCCACCCTTGCCGCCAACCCCTCCGCCCTGCATCTGACGCATGAAGAAAATGAACACGGCAATGATGATCAGGATCGGGAAAGAAGCGACCAGCAACTGGGTCCAGATACTTTGTTGTTTCGGCTCGGAAATACGAACATCAACATCATTAGCCAGCAGATCATCCAGTAATTTGTTATCACCGAAATAAGGCAGTATGGTCATAAAGCGGGTGCCGTTATTGCGCAAACCGACAATGTTGAGATTACTGATATTCACCTCGGCAACCTGACCCGATTGCACTTCTTCAATGAAATCCGAGTAAATAAGCTGCTCAGCAGATGTCGGCTGGCTAAAATTATTAAAAACAGTCAGTAAAACCGCCGCAATAATCATCCAGAGTAATAAATTTTTTGCCATATTATTCAAGAGTTCAAACTCCTTTCCTTCTATTTATGTCAATACGCAGATAATTTCGTATTGGATCAAAAGATACCTACTGACAGTATCGATTGACATCATTCTGTCATGAAACAAGCATTTTTCCTAACTTTACAAGGCTGGGCAAAGCTTCCCAACCTACCGTTCAGGCCTTAAAATGCTGTGCCAGCAGGTAGATTTCTTTCGAACGAGCGCGAGATGCATCCGGCTTGCGGCTGAGCACCCTGTCATAGTCGACCCTGAGCTTTTTCAGCAAACCTTCAAACCCCTCGCCCTGAAAAACCTTCATCAGCAAGCTGCCTCCAGGAGCCAGCTTGTGTTCAGCAAAATCAATCGCCAGCTCCACCAGGTGCATAACCCTGGGCTGGTCAATTTCAGCCATACCACTAATATTGGGGGCCATATCAGAAATAACAAGGTCTACCGTACGTCCCTGCAGTCGCTGCATAAGCTCCTCAAAGCAGGACTCTTCAGTAAAATCTCCATGCACAAACTGTACGCCATCTATTGGATTCATGGGCAGAATGTCCGTTGCCAGAACAAAGCCCTCTGGCCTGACCAATTCCACAGCAACCTGCGACCAGCCGCCTGGTGCTGCGCCCAGGTCCACCACTGTCATACCAGGCCTAAATAGTCTATCTTTTTTATGTAATTCTAGAAGTTTGAATGCCGCCCTGGATCTGTAGCCTTCCTGGCGAGACTGACGCACATAAAGATCTCCCTCGTGCTCATTAAGCCAGGCTTTGGAACTTTTGGAGCGGGATTTTTTCATAGCTAGAATCTGACTATTTCTAGGACAGGGCAATATCCGTTAAAATGATAATTTTCAGGATTTCTTTCCGATGCCCCTTAGCAATAGCCAGACTAAACAATATCGTAGCATCGGTCATCATCTTTCACCCGTGGTGACTATCGTCAGCGGCCTCAGTGACAATATAAATACCGAAATCAATCGTGCACTCGATGATCATGAGTTAATCAAATTGAAGCTTAACATCAATGACCGTGAAGCAAAAAAAGCGCTGGCACGGCAAATTTGTGAAATACAGCAGGCTGAATTGGTTCAGCTAATTGGCCATGTCGCCTTGTTATACAGGTCTGCACCCAAGGCCAAACCTAAACTATCTAACATCCTGCGTTACCGGGAAACCTGATCCAGCAGCGATCTATAAGTGCTCAACTTTTTCGATTTCATATTCGATATCCCCTCCAGGAGCTTTGACGACAATTTCGTCGCCTTCTTCTTTGCCCATCATGGCGCGTGAAATCGGTGAGGAAACGGAAATCTTGTTGTTTTTTACGTCAGCTTCGTCTTCACCTACAATCTGATAACTGACGCTCTTTTCAGTTTTCAGGTTATAAAGCGTTACAGTAGTGCCAAAAAGAACCCTGCCGCTATGCGGAATTTTCTTGATATCGATAATTTCTGCATCAGCCAGCTTGCCCTCGATTTCCTTGATGCGCCCCTCACAGAAACTCTGCTGTTCACGTGCTGCATGGTATTCAGCATTTTCCTTCAAGTCACCATGTTCACGTGCCTCGGCTATCGCCTGAACAATCTTCGGACGTCTCTGGGTTTTCAGCTCGTGCAGCTCTGCTCTCAACGACTCAACACCACCGAGTGTCATCGGTACTTTTCTCATATTCTTTCCGGTAATTAAAACTAACGAATACTGCTTAACTTGAGGCAGTTAAGTCCTGCAAGCTGTTCACTGAAATTTCTCCACCAAAGACCAAGGCATCATAGGCCGCTCGTGCACTGGCTATTGTGGTTGTACAGTAAACACCATGTCGCAGGGCTGTACTTCGAATTGTTGCGGAATCAGCGATCGCTTGTCTACCTTCAGTGGTGTTTACGATAAGATCTATTTCATCATTTTTCAACATGTCGACGATATGCGGACGTCCTTCCATGACCTTGTTAACCACTTTCACCGGCAAACCTGCTTCAGAAATGACCTTGGCCGTTCCTTTGGTGGCCACTAGCCGAAAGCCCAGTTCATTGTAATGTCTAGCTAATTCGGGCAAAGCAGCCTTGTCCGGGTCACGCACACTTATGAATACCGTGCCACCTTCTTCGATGCCCTGCTCTCCCAAACTCTGTGATTTGTAATAGGCTTCTGCAAAAGTTGCCCCGGTTCCCATCACTTCACCGGTTGATTTCATCTCTGGCCCCAGAATAGGGTCGACTCCGGGGAATTTGTTAAATGGGAAAATGGCTTCTTTCACCGAATAATAATTCGGAACGATTTCCCGGGTGAAATTTAACTCTTCGAGACTTGCGCCGGCCATACATTTGGCCGCTATTTTTGCCAGAGAAACACCGATACATTTGGAGACAAAGGGCACCGTTCGAGAGGCTCGTGGATTCACCTCAATAATGTAAATTTCACCATCCTGATAAGCCAGCTGTGCATTCATCAAGCCGACCACACCCAGCTCAATCGCCATGCTGATGCACTGCTCCCGAATCTTGTTTTGCACATCCATCGGAAGACTGTAAGGGGGTAATGAACAGGCGGAATCGCCAGAGTGCACACCGGCCTGCTCGATATGCTGCATGATCGAGCCAACGACAACCTTCCTGCCATCACTGACAACATCTACATCAATTTCAATCGCCGAATTAAGGAAGTAGTCTAGCAGTACCGGACTCTCATTGCTGACCTGAACCGCATCCTTTATATAGCGTTTCAGTTCAGCCTCGTTATACACAATTTCCATGGCCCGGCCACCCAGCACATAAGAAGGCCTGACCACCAGGGGATAACCAATTTTATGAGCCTGATCCATTGCCTCTTCGAGACTTCGCACGGTGGCATTCGGAGGTTGCTTGAGGTCCAGCTTTTGAATCATTTTCTGGAAACGCTCGCGGTCTTCGGCGCGGTCAATTGCATCCGCACTGGTACCAATGATGGGCACACCAAGTTTTTCCAGGCTAGTGACCAGTTTAAGCGGCGTCTGACCCCCAAACTGAACAATCACGCCCTTGGGCTTCTCGATATGCACAATCTCCAGGACGTCTTCAAGCGTAATGGGCTCAAAATACAAACGGTCACTGATGTTGTAATCGGTGGAAACCGTCTCAGGATTACAGTTCACCATGATGGATTCATAACCCATCTCTCGCATTGCCAGTGCTGCATGCACACAACAGTAATCAAACTCGATGCCTTGCCCGATACGGTTGGGCCCACCACCGAGCACAATGATTTTTTCTCGCTCAGTGACATCGGCTTCACATTCTTCCTCATAACAAGAATACATATAAGCCGTCGTGGAACTGAATTCAGCCGCACAGGTATCCACTCGCTTGTATACTGGCCGGATACCCAGCTCGTGGCGGTATTCTCTAAATTGCTGTTCCTTGATGCCCAACACCCGGGCCAGCCGTGCATCGGAAAATCCCTTGCGCTTGAGACGAAACAGCCTATTGCGGTCAATGTCCTCAAGAGACCTTCCAGTCAGCGCCTTCTCCTCAACAATAATGTCTTCAATCTGTACCAGGAACCAGGGATCGATAAAGGTATGTCCGTAGAGTTCATCCACACTCATACCCTGTCGGAAAGCATCCGCAACATAGCGAATCCTATCGCAGCCTGCATCTTTGATTTCACGCAATAAAATTTTATCGGCGTCGGACGACTCCAGGTCTAGTACTGGATCAAAACCATCGATACCAATCTCCAGACCGCGCAGAGCTTTTTGTATGGACTCCTGAAAAGTCCTGCCGATGGCCATCACTTCCCCCACCGACTTCATCTGCGTAGTCAGTCTATCAGGTGCCTGTGGAAATTTTTCGAAGGTAAAACGCGGTATCTTGGTTACCACATAATCAATGCTCGGCTCAAAGGATGCGGGGGTCACTCCTCCGGTAATTTCATTGCTTAACTCATCAAGTGTGAAACCAACCGCCAGCTTGGCAGCGACCCGGGCAATAGGAAATCCGGTGGCCTTGGAAGCCAGCGCAGACGACCGCGAAACACGCGGGTTCATTTCAATGACAACCAGCCTGCCACTATTGGGGTCCACGGCAAACTGTACATTAGAACCCCCTGTTTCAACACCGATTTCACGCAGCACAGCAATCGCAGCATTACGCAAAATCTGATATTCCTTGTCCGTCAGTGTCTGTGCAGGCGCAACCGTGATGGAATCACCGGTATGAATCCCCATCGGATCCAGGTTCTCGATACTGCAGACGATAATGCAGTTATCGTTTTTATCACGGACCACTTCTAGTTCGTATTCTTTCCAGCCAATCAGTGACTCATCGATCAGCAATTCATTGGTCGGACTCAGGTCGAACCCTCGCTTGCAGATCTCTTCGAATTCTTCGATATTATAGGCAATGCCGCCACCACTGCCGCCCATGGTGAATGAGGGACGGATAATACAGGGGAAGCCTAGTTGTTTTTGCGCCTGAAAGGCATCATCCATATTATGGGCAATCACATGTTTTGGCGTAGCCAAACCGATAGCTTTCATGGCATCATCAAACAACTCACGGTCCTCGGCCTTGTCTATAGCCTCTTTCTTGGCGCCGATCAGTTCGACATTGTATTTCTTTAGTACACCGTGTTTATCCAAATCCAGCGCACAGTTAAGGCCGGTCTGTCCACCCATAGTCGGCAAGATGGCATTCGGCCTTTCCTTGGCAATAATTTTTTCCAGCACCTTCCATTCTACCGGCTCGATATAGGTGGCATCTGCCATACCCGGGTCGGTCATGATGGTTGCCGGATTGGAGTTGACCAAAATGATGCGGTAGCCCTCTTCGCGCAATGCCTGACAGGCTTGGGCGCCGGAATAGTCAAATTCACAAGCCTGCCCTATGACGATGGGTCCAGCACCAATTATCATTATGCTTTTGATGTCTGTACGTTTAGGCATGTTTCGCCTGACTCATGAGTTCAATAAAATGATCAAATACCGGCGCGATATCATGTGGTCCCGGACTCGCCTCGGGATGCCCCTGAAAACCAAAAGCCGGCTTGTCGGTGCGATGCACACCTTGCAAAGAGCCGTCAAACAATGACTTGTGCGTCGCTTTCAAGTTGGGTGGTAGGGTTTGCTCATTAACGGCAAAGCCGTGATTCTGGCTGGTGATATAGACTCTGCCATTTTCCAAATCCTGCACCGGGTGGTTCGCTCCATGATGACCCAGCTTCATCTGCGCAGTTTCAGCGCCACTGGCCAGAGATAGCAACTGATGGCCAAGGCAGATACCGAAAATAGGAATCTCGGTCTGCAGTATTTGCTTTATGGCATTAATGGCATAATCACAGGGCTCGGGATCACCTGGACCGTTCGACAAGAAAACTCCGTCCGGATTCAGGGCTAAAACTTCAGTGGCCGTCGTTTTTGCTGGCACCACCGTAACCTTGCAGTTACGATCGCAGAGCATGCGCAGAATGTTCTTTTTCACCCCGAAGTCATAGGCAACCACATGGTACTCCGGTGTAGGCAGTTCAACTTGATGGCCAACTCCCAGTTTCCAAGTACCCTCAGTCCATCTATAAGACACCTTGCAGCTCACCTCTTTTGCTAGGTCCATGCCGACCAGCCCAGGAAATGCCTTTGCTGCCTTAAGAGCTTTACTTTTAGCACTCTCGATATCACTGTCGACTTCCGGACCCGCCAGAAGACAACCGTTGGTTGCGCCATTATCTCGCAACAAGCGGGTTAAACGCCGCGTATCGATTTCAGCAATCGCCACTACATTGCGCGCCTTCAAGAATTCACTCAAGGTTTGTTCATTACGAAAATTGCTGGCTAATAAAGGTAGGTTTCGAATAACCAGGCCGGCTGAGAAAAGCTTCTCAGATTCATCATCCTCGGTGGTCGTCCCGGTGTTGCCAATATGCGGGTAGGTGAGCGTAATAATCTGGCGGGCATAAGAAGGATCAGTCAGAATTTCCTGATAGCCGGTCATCGCCGTATTGAAGACTACCTCACCGACAGACTGACCTTCTGCACCAATAGCTATCCCATGAAAAATTGAACCGTCTTCCAAGACAAGGATCGCGGAGTTGTAGCTGTTCGCTGACAAATTGCTTAACCTTATAT
>JAYQVM010000023.1:0-20098 GCA_038148435.1 Gammaproteobacteria bacterium
CCGGACTGATTTTTCAGTTCATCGCCGATGAATACGGGCACGACCGGATTGTTGACATGCTATACCAGTTTGTCGAGGGAACCGATCCGGTCAAGGCTATCGAAAACTCAATGGGTATCAGTGAAAACGATTTTGACCGGCACTTTAAACAGTATATTGATATCCAGTTTGGCCCATTACTTAACAACATCGGCATCTGGCGTGAGGATGTTGGCGCCACCTTGCAGGCTTACCAAGCGGAGAATTGGCAAGAAACTATTGCTGCGGCAGACCGTGCGATTTTTACCTATCCGAATTACGTCGAGCAGGACAGCCCCTATATCGCCAAGGCCCGTGCCTATGCCCAGCTTGACCAGGATCAGCAGAAATTTGAAACCTTGCAAACATTCTGGCAACTGGGTGGCTACTCTGCCTCTTCCCTGAAAGAACTGGCTGACTCCTATGTGGACAGGGCGCTCATTGATGAGGCCATTGAGGTATTCAGGGACATTCATTATGTCGACCCTTTTGATGAAAGCACACATGGCAAGCTGGGCGACCTTTTCATGGATAAGGCCCAGTACCAAGATGCCCTGCAGGAATATCTGGTCGCGCTGGCGCTTGAGCCGCTGGACCTGGCAACGGCAAACTATCGTGTGGCTGCTGCCTATCAGGCATTGGAAGATACCGAACAAAGCATGAACTATTTAATGATGGCACTGGATATTGCACCCCAGTACCGTCCCGCCCAGCAACTCCTGCTGGAAATGAGCAGAACTGCAAACTAAAAACAATCAGGAAATATCAGTATGAGTGAAGAAGTAGCAGAGAATATTGGATCAGAAGAAACCCGCGAGCTGGTGACTAATTTTCAGTCTGCCATCGGTCAAATCCGCCAGCAGATCCGCGGCACGATTGTGGGTCAGGATGAGGTGGTCGATAGCCTACTAATCACCTTGTTTGTCGGCGGCCACTGCTTGATAACCGGTATGCCTGGTACTGCCAAAACCTTACTGGTGCATACCCTGGCCAGCGCGCTGGGGCTGAGCTTTAAGCGTATCCAGTTTACCCCCGACCTAATGCCGACCGATATCACCGGTACTGATATGGTGGAGGAAGATCAGAAAACCGGCCATCGCGAATGGCGTTTTATTCAGGGACCTGTCTTCACAAATGTGCTTCTGGCTGACGAGATCAACCGTACACCGCCTAAAACCCAGGCGGCGCTGCTGGAAGCCATGCAGGAAAAAACTGTCACTGTCAGGGGGCAGAATCATAAACTCGATAAGCCTTTTATTGTTCTGGCAACTCAGAACCCGATCGAGCTGGAAGGTACCTATCCACTGCCGGAAGCACAGCTAGACCGCTTTTTATTCAACGTCATTCTGGATTACCTGGATGCGGAGCAGGAAGTGGCGGTTATTGATCGCTTTACCAAGAGTGTCGAAATGCCGACCGTCAAGGCCTGCACTACCGCTGAAGATATCATCAAATACCAGAGCCTGGTGCGAGAAGTACCTATTTCCAGTGCGCTAAGCCGCTATGCCGTGGATATCGTTCGTGCAACTCGTCCCTCGGATATATTGGCCACTGACATGATTAAAAAATATGCCAATTTTGGCTCCAGTATCCGTGCCACCATGAACCTAGTATTGGCCGCTAAGACCCGCGCCTTAATGGAAGGTCGATACCACGTTACTGATGAAGACCTTAAAGCGCTAGCGGTGCCGATTCTGCGTCATCGTGTTTTACCTAATTATTACTCCGAATCGGATGGCATCACTATCGATGACATCCTTAACGATTTATTGCTGCATGTAAAAGTAACTGATTAACTTAGCGGACTCATGATAGAACTGGGAAATACTGATAATAAAAACAGCCCGACGCGCCTGCTCGACCCGGGGGTGCTGTCTAGCCTGTCAAACCTGGAGCTAGTTGCAAAATCCGTCGTGGAGGGTTTTGTGCTTGGCTTGCACCGTTCACCCAAGTACGGGTTTTCCCAGGAATTTGTTGAATACCGACCCTATACTGAAGGCGATGATCCTCGCCACATTGACTGGAATGTGTATTCTCGTACCGACAAGACTTTCATCAAGCTGTTCAAGGGCGAGACCAATTCACACCTGATGCTCCTGCTGGATACCTCTGCATCCATGGGTTTTGGCAACGGCAATATCAGCAAACTGAAGTATGGTAAGTACCTGGCAGCCTCACTGGCCTATCTGTCTTCTCGCCAGCATGATGCTATCGGCGCCATGGTTTTCAACAATGAAATCATTGAGTTCCGACCGCCCACATCGCGAAGTGGCACCTTACACAGCGTTATCCACCTACTGGATAAAGCTGAAGCGGTGCAGGGTACTTCGCTGGAAAAACCTTTTACCCGTTTTCGCGAACATGTTAAAAAACGCGGACTGGTCGCTGTGATTTCAGACTTTTATTGCCGTCCTGAAGATCTTCAGGAAAATGTGCAGCCCCTGAGCTCCCATGGCCAGGATGTCATTCTGTTTCATATGCTGGACCCAGGCGAGATGTCTCCGCAGATCAAGGAGTCCACCTTGTATGAAGACATGGAAACTGGAGAGGCCATCGAGGTATCACCCGTGTTTATGAAGCAGGATTATCCAGCCAGGGTTAAGGCGCACATCGCCTCCATTCAAAAAGCCGCTCAGGGCATGAATGCCGATTATGTGTTGCTGGACACCAGCCAGCCGCTGGACCGTGCCCTGCATGCCTATCTGACTTTTAGGGAGAAACGCGCCTGATGTCTCTGCTCAGCCCCCTCTTTCTGCTCGGTTTAATGGGCATCGCGCTGCCGATCTGGTTGCATCGCCTGCAAACCCATGCAACAGAGCGTGAAAAATTTTCTTCCATCATGTTCATGGAGCAGAGTCAGCAGCGTATTCATATACGTCGCAAGCTCAAGTATCTAGTGTTGATGGCTTTGCGAATCCTGTTTTTGCTGATGCTAGTGCTGGCCTTTACCCGCCCGGTATTTTTTGTCGCCCCACAAGGACTGGTGTCAGAAAACACCACCCATCACGTCATCGTAATGGATACATCTTTTTCTATGCGTGAAGGCAACAGCTTTGTTCAGGCTCAGATAGAAGCCGAGGCCATTCTTGCGACCATGTCTCCGGATGATATTGCCAGTCTTTATATTGCCAGCGGCTCAGTGGAAACCATCAATCCAGCGACTGCCGACCCCGCTATGATCCGGGCCAGCCTTAGCAACCTGGAACCGGATGTCGGTCGCCTGGATATTGGCGCCATGATCGCCTCACTGGATACACTAATTGAAAGTTCACAGGCGAATTTTGTCATTCACTTTATTAGCGACTACCAGCAAAGCGCACAGGCTGTCCGCTTTGCCGACATGATTCCGGATGTGATTAACGGACGACCGGTAAACCTGGAAATCCATCAGGTTAAAATTGACAATGTGCCGAACTGGACCCTGGCATCCATTGATGTCACAGGTCTGCAGGAAATCCGAGTTGGCGTGGTGAATAACAGTGAGGATGCGCAAAGCGCCGAAAAAACTTTCACGCTGTTAGTCAATGACCTTGAACAGCAGACGCTAACACAGACGGTTTCTGTTCCGGCTGGTGGAATCGCATACATAACGATTGATAATGTAGTGTTCGAAGATGGCGATAACCGACTGGATATAAGCATGACGCCAAATGACTCTCTGGCAGATGATGATAGACGTCATGGCGTTTTTGATAACTCCCCGCCCGCCCCGGTCATTCTCTTGAGTGCTGATCCGGACTCATTGGCAAGCACTTACATCAGTACAGCACTGGAAACCGCTCCACGCGGATATGAAGTTGAACTGCAGAACATTAATGATTTTGATCCGCGTATCCTCGAGCGCTATCCCTGGATCATCATTGATGATATCGGATCAGTTAACGAGATTCTGGCCCAGGAGCTTCGCATCTATGTTGATGGTGGTGGAGCCATCCTGGCCCTAGCCGGTGAGCGCAGTGCAGCCCAACAAACTGTGCCGGTAGGAGGGCAGAACATCAGTGGCGGACTGGGCTATAGCCGCAACACCGCATACAGCGTCCAACGTGTAAATAGCTCACACCCGGTGCTTGGTCGTAGTGTCGGCTGGAATAACCTAAATATCAGTCGGGTGGTTCCCGTCGAAGCGGGTGACAACGACAATGTGCTGATATCCCTGTCCAATGATATCCCTTTCCTGCTCGAACAGACTATTGGCCTAGGACGTTTCCTGCTACTGAATACACAACTGGACAAAAACTGGAGTGACCTGCCGGTGAAGCCGCTTTTTGTTGGCTTCATGGCGGAAGCGGCTCGTCACCTATCGAATGAGGAGCAGCTGGTCAGGGAGCAAATTGTTAACAGCTTTTTGCAGCTCGGCCAGAATGGAGGAGCCTCAGGCCAGGTCTATGACCCGGAAGGGAACCGGCTCTTGTCCTTGGCTGACACTACCCAGGCGCAGAATATCCTGTTAGATGAAACCGGCTTCTACCGCATCAGCACACTGGGCGGCGATGTGCTGGTTGCAGTCAATCCTGACCCTCGTGAATCCAACCTTATCCTGATGGAAGCACAGGCACTGCAAAACTGGCAAAACATGGTTGCCAATAGTGCCGGTGCGCTTATGGTGGTGGATGGCGAGGCAGTAAGTGTCGTCGATGAAGAGCCTGTAGCATTAGAAGTCTGGCGTGTATTATTGGTATTACTTGCTGTTATAGTCCTGTCAGAGTCCTTATTAGGCAACCGTTACTTAAGGTTTAACACTGGAAGCAGCTAATGATGAAAGCCTCAGAAAAACTCGAACTCTACCTGACCGAATTTCGTCAGCGCCTTAAAAAACTGGTTATCCTGCAGGGCCTGGCCGCACTGGCTCTGGTGCTGCTCGCAGTGTCTTTAGTGGCTGCCTGGTTCTCATTGGAAAGCGGCTATAGCAGCGGTACAGTCATTGGCTTTCGCATACTGCTTATTCTGGCGCTGGCAGGGGTTGCGCTGAAAGCCTTTATCGTGCCCCTGCAAAAAATAAAGGATAATATCGGCCACCAAATTGAAAGTCGCAGCCTGGAGAGTGATGGCAGAGGCTTTGAGGGCAGAATCGATACCTATACCCAGATGGCGGGCAACAACCCCTTTAGGGAATTGCTGGCCGAAGATGCATTTAACATCAGCGAATCCTACCCGGCACAGAAGCAGGTCAAGAGCAAGGATATGCAGCTAGCGGGTGTGGCCACTGTCGCCATGCTGGCCGTTCTCATCTATATAGCCTTTGGTGCTGGTCTGTTTTCCTATTCTTTACAGAACTTTCTGGCAGGCTGGGCCAATGACGCGCTTATCCCGCCGCAATCCATCAGCGTACTACCGGGTGACCAAAGTGTGCGTCGTGGCGCCAATCTGCGTATCTCTGCAAGCATCGTAGGGATGGACCCGGATGAAGCCATTCTGCATGTTCGCTCAGCTAGCGAAGACTGGCAGGAAGTTCCTCTGGTCAGAACCATGAATGGTTTTGAATTTACCCTTTTCTCACTCCAGGAAGAAATGGATTACTTCGTGTCAGCCACCGGGCTGCGTAGTCAAGAATTTTCAGTGCAGGTGGTGGATCTGCCTTCCATCGAAAATCTGGAGTTAACCTATTTCTATCCAGACTGGACTGAACGCGAACCGGAAACCTCGAGCCGTGGAGATATTGAAACGCTACCGGAAACACGTATTGGGCTGAGTATTACCACCTCATCACCATTACCCGAAGGCGGCGAGCTCATTCTGAATGATGCGGCACAAAGCCTGTCTGTTAACGGCACGAAAGCAACGACTGAATTCGATATTCTTGATGAAGGCCAGTACTACATTGCCGCATTGGTTGGTGGTGAACAAGTCCGTCTCAGCGATGATTATTTTATCCGACTGGCTGAGGACGGTTCACCCATCATTGAGTTTATACGCCCTGGAGATGACTGGAACGCCACCAATATTGAAGAGGTCACGGCTCGGATCAATGCATCGGATGACTATGGACTGCAGTCCTTGCTGATTAAATACTCGATCAATGGCGGCGACTGGCAGAAGGTTGACCTATACGAGCCTGCCGATGAAATTTCGGCTGAACACCTGTTTATGCTGGAAGACATGCGCACCCGGCAGGTACTTACACCGGCTAATTCTATTGAGCTTGGCGCCTTCAATATTGAAACCGGTCCGGGCCCAGCATCTGATCCGGAAAATGATGAAGAGTCGATTCAGACAGAACTGTTTGAGGATATTCCTCTTAAGCCCGGCGACCTGATTTCCTATTACGCGGAAACATCTGATCGCAATCAGACGGTACAGACGGATATGTATTTTATTGAAATCCAGGGTTACAACCGTCGCTATTCCCAATCTCAGCTATCAGGCGGTGGTGGCGGAGGTGGCGGTGGCAGCCCTGCGGACGAAATTTCCCAGCGTCAGCGTCAGATCGTGGTATCTACCTGGAACCTGATTCGTGAACAGGCTGACGGTGATGATGCCCAAGTGGAAATCAATGCCTCATTGCTCTCCGATTTACAGACCACCCTGGCAGAACAGGCGCAGACACTCACAGAACGCACACGTGCTCGTCAGCTGACCCGACAAGACGATGACATTTCGCGTTTTGTGGAAAGCATGGAGCGCGCGATTCAGTCCATGCAGCCGAGTTCCGAATACCTGGCCAGCTTAGAGTTACAGGAAGCCATCCAGCCTGCGCAGGAAGCCCTGCAGTATTTATTGCAGGCAGAGTCCGTCTTTAACGATATCCAGATCAGCCAGCAGCAAGGTGGCGGTGGAGGAGGTGGCGGTCGCGCCGGTGAGGACCTGGCTGAGATGTTCGAACTGGAAATGGATATGGAACAGAACCAGTATGAAACCGGCGAGCGGGCCACACCGCAGTCCCAGCAGGAGCAAATGGACGACATCATGGACCAACTGGAAGATCTTGCACGTCGCCAGGAGCAGCTGGCCAATAATATGCGAAATCAGCAACAGCTGACCGAGGCCCAGCGTTACCAGCAGGAAATGCTGCGTCGTGAGGCAGAGCAGTTGCAGGAACAGCTGGAACAATTTCAGCAACAACAACTGGGTGGTCGCCAGGGTCAGCAGGGACAACAACAGGCGGGCAATGAGCAGGGTCAACCGGGCCAGGGTGGCCAGCAACAGGGTCAGCCTGGACAGCAGAACCAGCAAGGGGGTCAGGAAGGCCAACAAAACAATCAGCAAGTCGCCCAGAGTCAGCTGCAGCAAAGACTTGAAAGTGCCGTGCGTGCCATGAATGAAGCGCAGGATGCCATGCAGAACAATCCTGGTTCTGAGCAACTACAGCGAGCAGCTGAGGAAGCCCAGCGTCAACTCGAAGCTGCGCGTGACCAGATTGCCCAGGATCAGATGGCCAGCATGCAGGAATCCTTTGCTAGCATGGCTTCCCAGTCACAGGACATGCTGCAGCAGCAAATCAAGGCACAACAACAGTTGCAACAAGCCATGGAACGTGCACTGGAAGAACGTCAAAGTGGCGAAGATCCCAACAGCCGGGGCATGAGTCTGGTTGAAGAAATAGACCTGGCCGACCTGAAAGAAGAGCTGGCTGCCGGTATTCAGCGCCTACAACAGCAAATGATGAATACCATCCAGCAGTTTGGTGATGAGGCACCTCAGGCTGCCCGTGCCCTGGCGGACGCCAATGACACCATTACCGAACGCGAACTGGAAATGTCCCTGTCCGATGCCGCACTTTATATTGATGCCGGTTATGCGCTTTACATTGCCAATAATGAACGCAACGTCAGCGAAGCCATGCGGGCACTGACTGAAGACCTGGAAAGAGCACGTAATCTAGCTCAGGGGGCCGCAGAAGGCCAGAGCGACATGGAAAGAGCACGCGAACAGGCCCGTAAACTGCGTGAGCAGCTGGCTCAACTTGGTCAGGGCCAGCAAGGAGAACAGCAGGGCCAAGGACAACAGGGCCAGCAAGGCGGCAATAACCAGCAGAGCGGACAGCAGAACGGTGGTGGTGCCCCCAATGGTTTCCAGAATGCTTTTGGTATCACCGGCTGGTCGGGTAATGGAGCCGACAACAGGCTGGATGGTCCCATCAATGTTCCCGATAATTTTTATCAGAACCTCGACCAGATGACACAACTGGCACGGGATGGTATCCGCGACTCCAGAATGACCCAGGAACAGATCGACGATCTGCTTGAGCTCATCCGCGAGCTCGAATTCAGCCGGGTAAACCGTAATGACGACATCGTACTGGAGGAATACACTAGCATGCTGTCACTGATCGAACAGGTGGAACTGGCCCTTCGAGCCGAGGAAGGGCTGAGCGGATCTACGGAGAATGTTCGTACCGCTGTTCTGGATTTGATCCCGGAGGAATATCAGGAATCCGTTGCTGAATATTACCGCCGACTTTCCCGAGAAGGCGACGAATCCTCCGCACTGTGAGCGCTCAGCCTGACTAGTTGAGCTAGCACAGAGAGCACGTCACGTTTGCCAAGTTCTGAGATGCCAAAGAAGTGGCCGAACAGCTCATGGAGCATGATGGTCTGGGGGCGCATGCCCGTAAAGAAATCGAAATTGTTGCGGAAACCAGCCCCAGGCCAATCATGGCCGGATTATTCTCGGCACTGGCTTTTATGGTCGGCGCCTTACTCCCCCTTCTGACCGCCTAGCTCTTTGCCCTGCAACAACTCATTATCATGGTGGCACTTTTATCACTGGTTTTTCTGGCGGCGCTGGGCGCTGTCTCGACAAAAGCTGGTGGTAACCCAGTCCTCAAGGCTACGCTACGGGTTACCTTCTGGGGAGCCATAGCGATGCTGGCAACGGCTTTGGCGGGCCTGGACTTTGGTATTTCAGTCTAGGGTGATATTGCCGTCGGGATCTAAAATTCGGCTGACATTATCATTGATCAGTTCCAGCGCCTGAATCTGGCCACCATAAGCGCGAGACATACCGGTATCAATGGCCCAGACTTTTTTATTGCAGTAAGACGAAATTTGGGGATGACGGGAATGAGCTACGATCATTCGTCGTGCTCCCAGAATCTCCAGCGAAACATCCAGCAACTGGCAGTCAAAACTGTCAACACGTGCGGAAAAGTGCCTGGCCCACATGACCCGGTCACTGTCATCCACCCGCTGTGATGAATCCGGCTCAAACTGGCTATCACCTCGCAGCCAGGCACTGACCTCCTCATTAATTCGCTCGATGCCGTAATCGGCCCAGCGCGGGACAACACCACCATGGACATACACGGTATCCCCTAGCTGAAGTACGCTTGGCCAGGCAGACAGGCGCTGAGCATAAGGGCCTCCGGCCATCAGGGCACCACCCCGATGGCGCTCATTGAGGAGTAAGTTTTCCAGACGTGGATCATGGAGGTCGAGACCTTGGACATCCTGCCAGGCGGGGAAGGGGTTGAGACCCACTGCCTGATTATCCACACGGGCACCCATGATTTCATGATTACCGATCAATACGTAAAGCCTGCCACCTGCTGCTTCAGCCTGTGCCTGCAGATCAAACACCAAATCCAGCACCTGGCGCTCATCATCACTGCGGCCAATCATGTCGCCTAACTGAACCACGGTCAGCTCACCACCAACCCACCGATCCTGCTCATCGATGGCTCCAGCCAGGCGGAATACCGCACGCATTGCATTGATATCTGCGTGGATGTCACCGATGGCAACTACGCGCCCCTTATTATCAGGCGCCTCTTGTCCCGGCGCTTCACTTGCTTCAGTACAGGCACTCAGCCAGAGAAGAGCAAAAAGAAAAAGACAGATTTTACAAGTCATGCGCATATTGTCGCGCACTTTTCGTGTGTTTTCAGCCCTACTCGTACTCAGACATGGGCAGGCAGGCACAGACCAGATTGCGGTCTCCGAAAACATTGTCGACGCGACCGACTGGAGTCCAGTACTTGTTCTCACGCAAGCTGGCCAGCGGGTAAGCTGCCAGTTCACGCGAATAGGGCCGTGTCCAATCATCGGCACAAACCATATCCGCCGTGTGCGGAGCATTGTGCAGCGGATTGTCATCCTGCAAAAACACTCCAGCGCTGACCTTGTCAATCTCGGCTCGAATCTGTTTCATTGCCGCACAAAATCGATCCAATTCTGTCAAAGCCTCACTTTCAGTCGGCTCAATCATCAGCGTGCCTGGGACCGGAAAAGACATGGTTGGGGCATGAAAACCGTAATCAATCAGACGCTTGGCAATATCATCGACGCTAATACCTGCAGTTTCCTGCAGAGGGCGAATATCAATAATGCACTCATGTGCGACCCGGTCATTTTCACCGGTATACAGAATCGAAAAAGCATCCTTCAGCTGATCGGCAATGTAGTTGGCATTGAGTATGGCAACTTCGCTGGCGCGCTTCAGGCCTTCTGCTCCCATCATTTTGATATACATCCAGGAGATTGGTAGGATGCCGGCGCTACCCCAGGCTGATGAGGCAACTGCGCCGACTGTTGACTGTCCCAGTATCGAATGGCCCGGTAAAAAAGGTGCCAGGTGTTCCGCAACACCGACAGGGCCAACACCCGGTCCACCCCCACCATGCGGAATACAGAAAGTTTTATGCAGATTCAGGTGGGAAACATCACTACCAAACTGGCCTGGTTGACACAGTCCAACCATGGCATTGAGATTGGCGCCATCCATATAGACCTGACCGCCATGTTCATGCACGATCTTACACAGCTCTTTAATACCTTCCTCGAAAACTCCATGGGTAGAAGGGTAGGTCACCATGATGGCGGCAAGTTCTTCCGCATGTTGAGCAGATTTTTCACGCAGATCATCTAGGTCCACATTTCCCATCGAATCGCATTTCACAACCACAACCCGCATGCCGCAAAGCTGCGCTGAAGCAGGGTTTGTTCCGTGAGCCGAGCTAGGGATCAAACAAATATTTCGCTTCGTATCTCCGCGGCTCAGGTGCCAGGCCCTAATAGCCAGCAGGCCAGCATACTCGCCCTGCGAACCAGCGTTGGGTTGCAGTGAAACGGCGGCATAGCCGGTAACTTTGCACAGCATATTTTCCAGTTCTTCGATCATCTGCCGGTATCCGCTAACTTGATCAGCCGGGGCAAAAGGATGAATGCTAGAGAATTCCGGCCAGGTCACTGGAATCATCTCCGAACTTGCATTCAGTTTCATAGTGCAAGAACCCAGCGGAATCATTGCCCGGTCCAGCGCAATATCCTTATCCGCGAGCTTACGCATATAACGCAGCAGTTCGGTTTCAGAGTGGTAGGTATTGAATACCGGGTGAGACAGTACAGCATCCTGACGCTGCAGGTATGTAGGAATACCGGACTGCGCTTCGGCTTCCGCCTCCCCAACATCGACCTCTGTGTCACTGAAAAGATGCCACAACTGTTTAACGTCCTCGATGGTGCTGCATTCATCCAGTGAAATTCCCAGGTGTTTTTCATCAATGATGCGTAGATTGATCCCCTGTGAGAGGGCCGCATTATGTATGGGCTGTGTCTCATCCCCGGTCTTCAGGGTCAGGGTATCAAAGAAATGTTTATTGCAAATTTTGACATCGGAGTAATGCAGCCCTGCTGCCAGGATTGCAGTCAGCGCATGCACACGCTCTGCAATTTTTTTCAGCCCCTTAGGCCCGTGATAGACGGCATACATGCCTGCCATGACGGCCAGCAGAACCTGTGCCGTACAGATATTGGAGGTGGCCTTTTCACGGCGGATATGTTGCTCCCGGGTCTGCAGCGCAAGCCGCAGAGCTGGCTTACCACGGGCATCCTGGGATACGCCAATCAAACGACCAGGCAATGATCGCTTGAAGCTCTCACGGGTAGCAATGAAGGCAGCATGCGGTCCGCCAAAGCCCAAAGGCACGCCGAATCTTTGAGAGGAGCCAATCACCACATCTGCCCCCATACTGCCCGGCGCTTTGAGCAGCAAAAGACTTAACAGATCTGCCGCCATGCAGACCAGCGTTCCTGATTCATGAGCGTTTGTAATCAGCGCACTGTAATCCTCTATATCACCATCGACTCCCGGATACTGAATCAGCATGCCAAAGCAGTCCTGAGCCACAGCCTCCTCGGGCTTGCCACAGATGATCTCAATTTCCAGCGGCTCGGCTCGGGTCTGCATAACTGCTAGCGTCTGTGGCAGGCAGTTTTTATCCACAAAAAATCGCATGGATTTTGACTTGCTCATACGCAAGCACAGCAACATGGCCTCAGCTGCAGCGCTGCCTTCATCCAGTAGCGATGCATTGGCAATGTCCATGGCACATATATCACTTACCATGGTCTGGAAGTTCAATAACGCCTCTAACCGACCCTGTGAGATTTCAGCCTGATAGGGAGTGTAGGCCGTGTACCAGGCAGGGTTCTCCAGAATATTGCGCTGGATGACAGCTGGCGTATAGGTGTTGTAATAACCCTGACCAATATAGGACTTGAAAACTTTGTTTCTAGCTGCGATAACGCGGAGTTCTTGCAGGGCATTCACTTCACTTAGCGACGCTGGTAAATCCAGAGCTTCCGGCATTCGGATATTGGCGGGAACCACCGCCTGAATAAATTTCTCTAAGGTTTCATAACCCAGAGAGGCCAGCATTTTTTGCTGCTCCGCCTCATCGGGACCCAAATGACGGGCTATAAAATCCTGCTGACTGTCCAGTTCGGTTAATGACTTCATAATGATCTAGGTTCTCATCTACTGCTTAAATTCGATAATATCGCTGCGCCACAAAAGGCATCTTGCAGACCGTCGCAGGAATACTTTTGTTGCGGATTTGGGCCTGCAGCAGCAGACCAGGTTCTGCAAAATCTGCAGCAACGTAGGCCATAGAAATCGGACATTCGAGGGTCGGCGAAAAACCACCACTACAAACTTCGCCAACTTTTTCACCAGCCTCATTATGCAAACTGATCCCTTCTCTGGCTGCCATGCGCCCATCTAACTGGAGGCCAATACGCTTGAGGTGCACACCGCTTTGCATTTGCTCCAGTATGATTGAAGCCCCAGGAAAGCCTCCTTCTTTTGCACCCCCTACTCTTCTGCTACGTGAAATACTCCAGTTAAGCGCTGCCTCTATGGGAGTGATCTCTTCATTCAGCTCATGGCCGTAAAGGCAAAGCCCAGCTTCTAGGCGCAGCGTATCCCTCGCTCCAAGCCCGATCGCTTTAACTCTTTTGTCCTTTAACAGCAAACGGCCAATAGCCTGAGAATCCTCAGCTGCAACGGAAATTTCAAACCCATCTTCACCGGTATAACCGCAGCGATTAATGTAACACCTGACCCCTTCTATTTCCGCTTCACACCCCTGCATAAAGCTCATCTCATCGAGCTTGTCTATATAAGGCGCAATGACGTCATTGGCTACTGGGCCCTGTAAGGCAAGAAGAGCTCGTCCTTGCAGATGCTCTATCTCAACCCCTGACAGGGAATTCTGCAAATGCTGCAAATCCTTGTCTTTACATGCTGCATTCACCACCAGGAAAAATTCATCCTTCGCCAATCTCGTTATCATCAGGTCATCGATGATGCCGCCGGCTTCATTGGTAAAAAGAGCATAACTTTGTTGTCCAATGCCCAAGGCTTCCACATCGACCGGTAATATACCCTCAAGCTCCTGTGCAGCCTTGGCGCCTCTTATCAGCACCTGTCCCATATGCGAAACGTCAAACAGTCCGGCCTGGGAGCGGGTATGCAAATGCTCCTGCATGATACCTTCCGGGAAGGAAACCGGCATGGCATAGCCAGCAAAAGAAACAAGCTTGGCTCCCAGCTCTTGGTGTAATGCGTAAAGTGGTGTGTGTTTTAGATTCAATGTCTAAATGCCCTGAGAGATTCCCCTTTGAAAACGAGCCTGACAACAGGCTCACAAGAATGTTTTAACAAAATCAGTTCTATCGCTCCCAGGAAAAATATACTTTAACCTTAGCCGCAACAGGAGCGCTGCTATCAGGTTCGGCCAATTGAAAACTCAAACCGCTTTCTGGAATATTTGCACTGCCGAATGGTAGGTGAGGATTCATATAAGTCTCGGCATCGCTAAACTGGCTGATGCCCTCATAGGCTTGGGTCTCATCCAGTACTAGGGTGCCCGCCTCAATGCGGAAACGTTCAAGGCCGCTGGCAAAATCCTCCAGCGAGAAAGGCGCATCGCCCGAATGAGCATTGCGCAGCAGGCGATCGTACAAGCGGTAACTCAGCCCTTCACGATTAAGTAGAATGTCATACATGGTTCCCATGGATTTGTAGGCTTCACGATCTTCACCCGGTAATATTTCATTGGCCAGCGTGAACCCATAGATCAGCTGACGACCCTGCCACTCCAGGTTCTCCCCTTCAGGTATCTGGTATTCTCCACAATAGGCTCTGTCCTGAGCGCTCAAATCAACCGGGATGTAAGCAGGGCGTCGCTGAAGGCACATGACATCCAGAAAAGCCTCGCGCAACATCGGTTGAGCATCCTCGTTAAAATCATAAAAGCTCCAACCAGCGTCGTTCATATAGTATTCGCTTGGTACCAGAGGAAATTCAAACTCCTGTGGACTTGAATCAACCAGAAGTAAAAAGCCATTCCCGGGCCCGAACTGTGCCGGCTCATTCTGGCTCCAGAGATAGGAGCCATTGTAGTACCACATCAATACGCCGGAGCGATAAGAAAAATTGACCGCCTCCAGTTCTCCACTGTCCGCATTACGGTAAAAACTGAAACCGGGTTCATTGAGTGCAGCATCATAGTTATAGGCAGAGGCAAATTTTTCGTAGGGGTCTCGATACTCGAGCAAGTAGAAATGCGGAACTGCCAAGTCATGAGAACCGCTGCTCAGGGAAAAGCCTTCCACACTCCAGCCCTGAAAGCTATCGGCCTCGAAGTCATCGATAAAGCCAAGCGCATCAATCCTGACGTTGTCAATCAGAGCTCCATCTTCAACAGCGGCCATATCGGCGAAATAATGAAAGCGTATTTCCAATTCTTGCTCGCCGGCAAAATCACTTAAATCAAAGCGGGCGTGCACCCACTGTGCGATGGAGCAGGGATCGACCTGTGCTTCTCCGACCAGCGCTTCAGCCGAGGCAAACTCCTGTTCCGGGTTACAGCCTTCTGTACTCTCTACACGACCGTCGCCATCCAGGTCGCCACTTCGTCCGGTAAAGCCCGGAATCGTACCGAAACCATCATGGCCCCGTTGCGAGGCCATCACGCTTAGACGGTCTGCGGGCTCATCCTTATCCAAGGGCATCAATCGTTGATAGTTTTCCCCATCAAAAGAAGCTTCTATATATAGATAATCCCAATCAGCTTCGATGGTAAACCAAGTATCAAACTCCAGAATGAGTTCTTGCCGGTCACTAATTTCGCTCAGATCGAAGCGCCTGGAGAGATAATTGTTCAAATCATTACCCTGTCCGGTATAAGCTGCCTGTTCACCATTGCCTGGCAGCAGTGGCCCCATGCGCAATTCCCTGATTTTAGGCGGCAAAATGACCATGGCAGCATCACAAAGCCCGGCTGGATTAGCTTCTGAGCGATCGCCACTCCAGTCATTCATGGTTTTTAGGTAAACGGACTGCGCGCGGCTGCCACCCGCCATCATAGGCTCAATGACACAGGGCTTGGCCCAACCCAATACCATACGCGACCAGATGCTCAATTCCTGAGGCAAGGGCCCGGCAGTTGAACTCATCGCCTCCCAGGAAGCGCTAGAATTATTGGTCTGACGGGCATAAATGTCAGGCAGCCCGATGGAATGGCCGAATTCATGAATAAAAGTCGAAATTTCGGTGTACTCAGACTGCATGTTGTAATCATAAACCCACAATCCTTCCTTCAACTCCACACCACCTCGGCGATTCACATAACCCTCTACTTCCGGTCCCAGACCATTATTTTTTGTAAGAGAGAAGCGGTGAGGCCAGATACGCTGAGCACATTCCTGTTCATCTTCTGTTAGGGCATCATACAGATCGCTGGGCGCATTGCGCGTAAATTTCTGATTAAGGTTATACAGACGCTGGCAGGAGGACTGAGCCTTGCCCGCAAACACAATGACAAAGTGATCAATATAACCGTCACGTTCGTTATAGACACCATCCCCATCATAATCCATAGGATCCCAGACATCGAAATCATCCCAGGGAAAATCGGGCTCCTGCTGATAGGCTTTTAGCAGCACATCTTCCACCAGAATCTCGGCGCGAGAATCATTGCGCCACTGGCCATCGGAGTTTTGCACCGGCCTGCCGTAATAATCCGATGGTTCATCCACGGTGACCATCGGAAAAATTTCACCACTTACAATAAACTGCCCCTTGGACTGATGGTAATAGTAATGAGTCAGAGTGCCTTCGCTCGGCTGTTGCAGGTTTCCAGAAAACAGCAGCTCATCGAAATAAGCCTGGTTGAGCGCATCGACATTCGCATCGCCCAGAAAGCGGTCGAAGCCCTTGTTGGAATAGGATACCGGAATAATCAGTAGCCGATGAGGATAATCAGCCGAGCTGAATACCGGCGTAATGGCATCGGATTTGATTTGCGGGTTGCCCAATTGGTCCAGCTCAAAATTGGCCAGACGCTCTATCATCTGAAGGCTGCCCTGATCCTGGCCTAACAGTAAGCCTGGCATCATCAGGGCTACGCTGGAGATAATGCGGGTAACTAGTGAAATAAAGCCTTTTGATGATTTAACAGGCATTTGAAAGTTAGGATTTGAACTCGCTTTAAACAGAAGAATAATCTTACTAAAAGCCCCTGCGAGTAACAAACAAAGCTTTTACTTATTCGCGAAAAGTTGATGGTTTTTCCACTGACCGGTCAGCCCCGAGACCCATATTGCCTAGAACAGATCCTGCTCCTGCATCCATTGCAAGAATCTGTCCTGCCAAAGAGAATTCCAGATTCTGGGGACATCAAAAACCAATAACTCTGCTGGTTCACCCGCTTCAATCCAGATTTGTAGCAAGGCAATCAGGCCATCTGTAACCGGACCATGCCCGGTTTCTGTCACCATAAAAAGGGGAGGCGCTTCCTTTGGCAAGACCACATCCATGAGGGAGGGGCCGAATAGCGATGCAACAAAATCAGGCGCAAGGCCCGGCCTGTTCTCTATCAAAGCGCCAAGTGCAACACCGCCTCCGGCGGAGGCACCCAGAAAGCCCACGCGATCCGCATCAATATTCCATTCCTGTGCCTGAGCGCGAACCACTCGCAGCGCTTCCTGCGCATCATCAATGCCGAGTTCCAGAACTCGGTTCAAGCCTTCATGATTCGGCATAGGGTTGGCATTGCCATTAACGATTTCCAGCTGTGGCAGGTTGCCAGGACCAATACTGGGGGGGCGTGGGGTATCCAAATCTTCCTGCAACACCCGATACTTCAGGAGGAATACGGCAATACCACGGGCAGTGAGAAAGTCGATAATACCACTGGTTTCCTGTGCAACTGTGAGAAAACGCAGGGCTCCGCCAGGCAGGATGATAACAGCCGCGCCATTAGCATTTGCTGGATCGGGAAGGTAGGCGCTCAACTCCGGATCCCGCACATTGTAATAGACCGATGTGCCGTCATCCCGGTTACGGACAAGCTCTTCGAATGCCCAGTCTTCAGAGCCCGGCGCTACTCCCGGATAGAGTCGCTGAGTAAACTGTTGCGCCTCGGCCAGCGAACTGCATAACCCGACACAAAATCCCGCTACCAATGGCAGAGACTGCAAGGCCTGTAAGATCATTTTATTAAGCATTAGCTATTTTCTTGTTTTTTTGCTGATAAACAATCGTAATCTAATCACAATTGCCAGAACTTATAAATTATTAAGGCTAGGCTTTTAAAAGCGCCCAGACTCTTCACTTCTAGTCCAACAATTATGGATTTTATAAAAAATAGGGTTTATCTTTTATTGCTTAATTGAGGTTTAAACTGAGCACTATGCGTATTACAACCCTGAGTTTACCTTTACGCTTTCTATACTTACTGTCCAGCCTTTACCTCTGGCCGCTGATAGCTCAGGCCCAGCAGAACCTACTATTACAGCTATATTCGCAGGAGGTAGATATTAGTCTACCTCCAAGTGAAGGCGATGCTGCTGGACTGGTTGAAGCTGATAACCCAGATTTATCCTCACTCTCTTCATATCAAGAGTCCATTGAATTAACCCAGCTTCAACAAGGTCCCTACTCTTTTGAACTTGCAGAAGAATTACAGGCTCTCGGTGAACTTTATCAGGGACTGAGTCAGCACAGCGAAGCTATCGCCCAGTTCGAGGCTGCACAGGCTATTTTGCGTATCAATAATGGCCTTTTTTCCTTGGATCAGGAAAACCTGCTAAACAACATGATGCAAAGCTATATAGCTCTGGGCAATTCCCAGCAGGCGGCCCGCCTGCAGGAGTATCGCTATTTCCTGTACCAAAAAAATTATTCCAGGGAAGATCCGCAATTCATTGAAGCCAGCCTGGACATGGTTGACTGGTATTTACAGAATTATCAGCGTGACCCTGAAGATCTTTCCGCTTTTACCAGTGACAGCTCGAGAAGCCCGCCATCACTGAACAACAATATTGCCCTGTTCGATAGAAGTCTTAGACGCTTCTATTTTATCCCTCGAGCCAACGTGAACGGCTTCGACATAGCCATTGCCTGCATAAATGACTCCTTTTCCTACATGAACTCTAATCCGACTATGGACATGGAGATCAGCCCTAACTTTGTCCGAGCTCATGAAATCTTAGAATTCATCGGACCCGAAAATAATTCCCGGCTCAACCCTCAAATGCGCCAGCGGCTTTTAATGGCTCAGGTAGATCTTGCCTACCAGGCAAAATCACAACTTGAATTTCTCACCCGTCAAGTCTCGCGAAATCCCTTTTCACCTTTCAATTGCAGCACTGGTTTGTTCCAATCTCTGCGAGGGCAGGAATATGGCAGAGGCAGAGCGGCCCTTGAAGCTAATATTGCCCTGCTCAAGGCTGACCCGATCAACACACCTGAAGTCATAGCCTCAGCCGAGTTACAGCTGGCTGATTTTCATCTCGCCTTCGGCTACGATGAACGTGCCCATCCGCTATATCTGCAAGTCTATCAGCAATTGCAGACGAACGAGGTCGATGAGTCCAGCATTGATCGGATCTTGAACCAGGCCAACCCACTATTCATCCCAGATTTTTCCGAACAGCCTTATTCTGCCGCGGCCTGGGGTTATTCTCTGTCCCAGGATATCCCCTATGAGGGGTATATTGATGTCCAGGTAACTCGCAATCCCCGTGGAGAAATCACTACTATCACTCTGCAAAGTAGCTCCAAGACCCCGACCGATGAAACCGTCAACAAGCTCGTCAGACTCTTGAGCTTCAGTAGCAGCAGGCCCAGCCTATACCGAGGGATCCCTCTAGAAGATGAAACTCTGAATTTACGCTATTACTATAGCGAGCAAATCGATCAAGATTGAGCATGAAAATATGCAAAGGTAGAACCATCTTCATTTCTCTTTGGCAATTTGCTTTTGTATGCCTTGCCGATATCGCTACTTTTCCACTGAAAGCGGCTGCTCAATCAGAAAGTTTACTGATTTTTGACGCCGTAAGGATTGAGTATATTGACCTAGACCCTCTATCTTCTGGGGACGTTCAGTTTCGTGAACTGTCAAGCCTACCCAGCAATAACAACAGTGTACTGCCATTAAATGATGAGGTGCTCACTGATTCAGGAGCGCTGATAGAGAGCCCCGTGCTTTATCAGGAAAGCATCTTACAATTTGAAATGGATGGTGGCCCCTATGACCCGCGCTTAAGCGAGGCGTATTTAAGTCTTGGCCAGATTTACCAGCAACTGGATGATCAGGAGCGGGCCATTGAAGCTCTCAGCAATGCGCTTCATGTAAACCGTATCAACAATGGCCTATTCAATGTCACCCAGCTCAGCATTGTGAGTGAGCTGGTCGAGAGTTACCTCAGATATGATGATATTGCTGCAGCGAACCAGCAACAGGAATATCTATTATTCATTATGCAGAAAGTATATGGCCCAAATAATCCCGTCATCATTCCAAGCCTTCTAAAATATGCCGACTGGAACCTGCATGCGTCATCACTATCGC
>JAYQVM010000024.1:0-20042 GCA_038148435.1 Gammaproteobacteria bacterium
GGCTTATGAAGCAGCGTTTTTTCTTCTTTATTTATAAAAAATATAATTAAAACAATTATTTAAAAAAGTTGGCAAGTTCTTTGCTTATAAAGGAGTAGGAAGTTAATGCTTTCCTGGCTAAATCAAAATAATTGTCCCATTACGATGGGAATACTAGGAGAAAAGTTATGAAAAAAACGCTGATCACCACCTTAAGAAAGCCTCTGGCTGTGTCAGCACTAGGGCTGATTATTGCTTCAGTTTCTGCACCTTCTTATGCAGAGCTCTCAGGTAACGTAAATGTCACCAACAACTACATCTGGCGTGGTCTTACTCAGAGCATCAACGAAGCTGCTGTTCAGGGTGGTATTGATTATGCTAGCGATTCCGGTTTCTATGTTGGCACCTGGGCATCCAATGTGGCCTATGATTCTGATGATGCCTATTCTTATGAACATGATATCTATTTTGGTTATGGAGGTGAAACGGACAGTTTGAGTTATGATCTGGGCTATCTGTACTACAACTATGACTCCAATGCCGGATATGACTTCGGTGAGATCTATGGCTCACTTGGTTTCGGCAATCTGGGGCTGAGTCTTTACCTGCTGACCAATGCAGAGCCGGACGAAGGCCCGGGTGAAGATTTCGGTTTTGCCAAGGCATCCTACTTCTCAGTGGACTATTCCATTCCCATGGCAAGTGGTGCCGAATTTGGACTGCATGCCGGTTTTCATCAAGGTGACTTTGCTTACTCTTTTAATGGTGTGACTGAAGACTATATGGATTTCAATGTAAGCATTGCAAAAGATGGTTTTGCTGCCATGGTAACCTTTACTGACCTGGATGCTGATGGTGACAATGATGGACAGGAGGACTATGCCAATATGCCTCCAAGAGACAATGATGAGGTGAAGTTCGTTGTTTCTTATAGTATTGATTTCTCCCTGTAAGAAAGGCTAGAAAAGCAGAAAAAGAACCGGCGCCTGGAGCGCCGGTTTTTTTTAGAAAGCTTACTTTAGAAGTTAGGGGAATAAGTCATCAAGCCTAGAGAAATTCAACTGGCTTGCATCTCTTCGGAAGTGGTTTGTTAAATGGCAAGGTTATTTTCTTAGTTGGTTTAGCGCTGCCCCCAGGGCATCTTCCAATGTCGGCAAGTGGTCCGCAGGATTGATATGCTTGTCCGCTTCTAGTGCAGAAAGGGTTTGCTCAACACTTTTATTCATGCAGCAGAGGTAAATAGTACGATCGCTCTGCTTGGCATCTCTGGCAACAGTTTCAATCGCCAAGGCCGCTGAAACATCAAGAAAGGGGACTCGCTCGAAATCCAGGATGATTGCCTGAGCGCCACCTTCGAGCTGAGAGCGTGCATGGTGGCCCAAGTCGGCAGCTGCACCAAAACTCATCGGGCCGCTAAAATCGAAAACCTGCACCTTGTCGCCCAGCTCATCAAGGATTTCAAGCTCTCGTTTTGTTGCTTTGTGACGGACACTATCAACTGCACGCAGCCTCTCCATTTGATCGTGGGCGACCTGTCGAACAAAAGCTAGCGAGGCCAGTACAACGCCAACGCCAACGGCCGTGATCAGGTCGACGAAAATAGTAAGAAAAACCACCAGCAGCATCAGTATCAGGTCCCAATGTGGGCCTCGATGTGCATTTTTGATGTAACTCCAGTCAATGATGTCCAGGCCAACCTTTATCAGGATGCCCGCGAGAACCGCATTGGGGATATAGCTAGCGTAAGAGCCAAGACCTAGCACCACAGCTAGCAGCAGCAAGGCATGAATCATGCCGGAGATTCGCGTGCGACCACCAGTACGAATGTTAACTACGGTGCGCATAGTAGCGCCAGCACCAGGCGCTCCACCAAAAAAGCCAGCAATCATGTTGCCAATGCCCTGGCCAATGAGTTCCTTATTGGAGTTATGGCGTGAACGGCTCATATTATCGGCTACTAGTGAGGTCAGCAGACTGTCGATGGAGCCAAGCAGGGCCAGTACCAACGCCGCTTCAGTGATGATAAGAAACGAAGTGGCTGATAGGGTCGGCACATGCATCTGGGGTAGACCGGTGGGGATATCCCCCAGAATTGGCGCGCCTCCAAAGAAAAGGCTCACGATGGTGCCAATAATTAAGGCTGCCAGCGCTCCGGGAACATATTTGCCCAATGCTGCCGGCCATTTCAGCGCAATTGCAAGCGTGAGAGCACCCAGAATCAGCGCCATATAATTGATGTCTTGAACCGCCGTGGGAGCGTAGAACAGGGAATCGAGTGTCCCGGCAGGTGCATCATGCCCTAGCATCGGGCTGATCTGAAGAATGATGATAATTCCGCCGATTCCACTCATGAAGCCGCTGATCACGGGATAAGGCACAAGGCGTATGTAATCACCCAGCTTGAATAAACCTAACCCGATCTGAAATAGTCCTGCTAGCATGATAGCGGTAAAAATCAGAGCTGTGTTTCCCATCAGGTCCGGGTGCGCGGAAATACTTGCGGCTAGGCCGGCACAGACAACTGTCATAGGGCCGGTTGGTCCTGAAATCTGTGGTTCAGTACCACCGAACAAAGCGGCAAAGAAGCCGACGAAAATGGCGCCATAAAGACCCGCAATTGGGCCTAGGCCTGAAGCCACACCCATGGCAAGAGCCAGGGGAAGGGCGACCACACCTGCGGTTACGCCGCCATAAATATCACCGCGAAAATGACTGGTATCCAGTTTAATCATGACTACTTAACTCCTAGGTCGATCAAAAAGTCTGGTTGTCGTGCTTTAGTTGTTACTTATAAACGTAAACGCATTTGATTGAGCTGTCTGCTTGCCAGGTTCAGGCTCAGGCAGATTTACGTACGGCCTTGTCATACCAGACCTCAACATGTATGAAGGCATTTTCACTGCTGTCATAACAGGTCACATCACCATTTTCGATATCATAAACCCAGCCATGGATTTCGACTTCTTTAAGCGCAAGCTTGGCAGCAACGCTTGGATGAGTTTCTAGGTGTCGCATCTGCAAGCAAACATTTTCCTGAATCATATTGAGGGTATGCTCGGCAGACAGGTCTCCATGAACTGCTTTTACTTTGGCTAAAGCTGCAGCAGTATGGGAGAGCCAGTTAGAGACATGTGGCAGAGACTTGAGGGAGTCTGGATTCATGGCACCTTTCATGGCTCCGCAATCGGTATGACCACAGACGACAATATCCTTGACGCCCAGTACCTGTAATGCATATTCGATGGTAGCTGTATTACCGCCTGCATTCATCACATGCGGGGGCACAATGTTGCCTGCATTACGAATAATGAATAGGTCGCCTGGTTCGGTACCTGTAATCAGGTTGGGGTCAATACGTGAATCTGAGCAGGTGATAAACAGCACCTCCGGTGACTGTCCGCTGGCCAATTCCTTGAATAATTGCTTCCGCTGCTGGTAATCAGTACTTTTAAATTTTGCCAGCCCTTGTATCAGTTTTTCCATGTCACATTCACCTTTTTATATAATAAAAAAATCACGCTCTGAATCGTTTGGCCAGGCTTAAAAAATTACTTCATATTAAAACCATGACTTCACTTGCTTAATTTTTTTTAACTTTAGTGAAAAGAATATTTTAAAAATATACAATTTGCGATAGGAATAAACTATCATTTTGGCAAACAGCATTTAAGAATGTTTCTAAAATAATGAACGAAGCTAACCTCTCTCTGAAGCAGTTGCATTACTACCTGGTAACAGCGAAACACAAAAGTTTGAGACAGGCCGCACGGGAACTGAAAATCAGTCAGCCTTCACTTAGTGCACAGATAAAGAAGCTGGAAGATGTGCTTGGGCTGGAGCTCTTTGAGCGGGGTAGAGGCGGCGTAATGCCTACACCACTGGGCAGGGATTTGCTAAAACAGGCTAGACAGGCTATTAATGCCGCCAATCAGATCATCGAGGCTGCCAACTTTGCCAACAATGGTCCTTCAGGTACCTTTCGTTTGGGCGCTAACAAAACACTTGGCCCCTATTCGCTACCCTGGCTTCTACCTAAAGTGCATAGCCAATACAGCGGTATCAAGTTTTTTGTCAGGGAGGGAGTGCCCGATGATCTAGCTAACGGTTTATATTCTGGCGAGTATGATCTCATTCTGACCACGCTGCCGCTCAGAGAAGACGGTATCACGGTCATTCCCTTGTTCCGAGAACCACTTTTTCTGGTAGTACACAGAGCGCACCCGCTTTCCAAATACAAGAGTATCGACGGAAGCAAACTGGCCGGGCTGGAAATTCTGACGCTCGAAGAGCATAACCTGTTGTTCAGACAGGTCGAAGCCCTCTGCAAACAGTTCAATGCCGAGATACTTCGTGATTATGAAGGCACGAGCCTCGATTCAATCCGACAGATGGTACATATGGAAATGGGGGCTGCATTTATGCCGGCGCTGTATATTCGTTCAGAAATCAGGGGTAGGGATGAGCTCAAGGTTCTTAGTATAAATGGAGAGGCCATCACTAGGAGTCATGCACTGGCCTGGCGTGATTCATCGCCATTACGAGGTTTTTACAGAGAACTTTGTACCTTATTCCAGCAAGAAATCAGGAAAAAATTTGCTCAGGATGTCATGTTGTTATAAACATATAGACCCAAAGAGGGCTTTGTCGGTAGAGAGTTTCTGATCTTGCTTGAATTATTTGTCAATCTAGCTCCAATATTTTTCTATTTTGCACTAGGTGTCGTGCTAAAAAAGTTTGGTCTCGCAGACCGAACTCACGGTGATTTCATCTTGCGGCTGGTTTTTTTTATCACGCTGCCCCTATTGATACTGACGACTATACCAGGCACCCCACTTAGTGCAGGCAAAGCATTATTGCCTCTGAGTAATATTTTGGTGAGCCTGCTGGCCTTAGCAGCTATGTTCCTGTTGCTAAAAAGGCTATCTTTGGCTCAGGGAACCCAGGGAACACTTCTGATTGCTGCCATGACGCCGAATAACACCTTCATGTTTCCCTTCATCCTGGCGGTATTTGGCTCCAATGGATTTGCCGATGCTATTTTGTTTGATTTCGGCAACGCCTTACTGGTCAGTACCTTTACTTACGGGTTCAGCTTTCGTTTCTCCGATCAAGCATCTATTCGCACCGGCGCCTTACGGCGAGTATTGAAGTCACCATTGGTCTGGGCCCTGTGCCTGGCTGTTATACTATCAATCTTAGGCCGGCCTCTACCATTTTATGTGCAGGACATTATTCGGCCGCTGGGAAGCATGACGTCTCCTCTGATCCTGATAGCGCTGGGTATTTTCTTTTCTTTACAGCTGCAGCACATGAAGCTACTAGTGTTGGTACTGGGTATGCGCATGCTGTTGGGGCTATGTCTTGGTTGGCTGGTAGCCGGCCTGCTTGGGCTGCAGGGCCTGAGTAGGGTGATTGTCATCCTGTGTAGTGCGGCGCCTGTGGGTTTTTCGGTATTGACCTTCAGTTCGATGGCAAAGCTCGATCTTGAACTTGCAAGTTCTGCCGTGTCCTTATCCATTTTGTTGGGTCTGTTATGGGTGCCTTTCCTGCTGTTACTAATGGGCTGATAACTGTCAGGGGTAATTGATGCGGCCTCTTAGTTCAAAAAAGAATACGACTGATCAGCCTGTGCGTATTGAATTATTTGCAGTCTGTATCCTTTGATAGTCTTAAAAAATTTTTCGTGGGTGGTTCCCTAATAGTGCCGGGTTCTTGGCATGCCAAGACAAAATAATCGTATTCAGCTGACAACAGGAAGCAATCAGATATTGTAATGGGGCTTAGAGGTTTTGGTCGCGAGCATTTGCAAACTGATGAAAAAAATACTAAGTGTTGGCAGTATTAGACTCTGGGTTGGTAGGTTAACCCATGGTCAAGAAAATCTAAAGTTTTGACAATGGTGGAGAGGGTATATGCCAGCATCAGTGCGAACTCTGCTGTCACACATGGTTTCGGCCCCAATGAAATTCATGCTGGCAATCCGACTAAATGTCTCAAAAAATAGATTCATCGATGAGATAATCCAGCTTTTTTGTAGATTACTCTGGCAACAATTGCCGGTGGAGGGCATCATCAAGATTCAGGTTGTTTTGAGTGCTCAGCCGGATAGGCATTCTGTTAATGAATTAATAGAATAGCACTCTACCATCCTTGAGTGATGCCATCATCTCGGTCTTAATGACGCTTCTATCCGCTAATTTTGTTCAACAAAAGGACCTTGAAAATAGTAGCTATGCCTGACAATAATCTTATGGAAATTGATATAAGCTATATGCATCGTGCCCTGGAATTGGCATACAAGGGGCAGCAAGAAGGTGAGGTTCCGGTTGGCGCGGTGGTGGTGTTTGATGGTGAAGTAATTGGGGAAGGTTTTAACCAGCTTATCAGTCTGGGCGATCCAACAGCTCACGCAGAAATTCAGGCTCTAAGGCAGGCCGCTAGGCATCTGGGCAATTATCGGCTGCCGGGTTGTAGCCTATATGTGACCATCGAACCCTGCAGTATGTGTGCCGGCGCCATGGTTCACGCTCGAATCGAACGCCTGGTCTACGGTGCCAGTGAGCCCAAAGCAGGGGTGGCTGTCTCACAGGGGCATTTTTTTGAGCAGGACTTCCTCAATCATCGAGTGGAGGTAACAGGAGGAGTGCTTGCATCTCGCTGCAGTGAGCTGATCAGCCAGTTCTTTCGAGGCAAACGTCACGGAGCTTAAATTTCTATCCAAAAAGACATATTACCTGCTCTATTCTACCAGAGGCAGACAGCTTTCAAGCTATAAACTAGGCGAAATTTTCAGTATCATATGTTTTTTTATTCAACTCTTTATTAATCAGTAAGGTTGTACGCAAGAATGCTAAGTTTGCATGGTGCTCCGGCTTTTTCATTACTTACCACGCAAAAACTGCTTAGCAAAATTCAAACGCTGCTACCGGAGATTGATCGTCTGGAGACTCGCTTTATCCACTTTGTTACAGTGGATGCCGAGCTTGAAGAAGCACAAAGGCGTGTGCTTGACCGTCTGCTTAGTTACGGCCCGAAGGCAGGATCCCTGCCTGAAAGTGAAACTGGCAGGACCTATGTGGTTGTGCCTCGACCTGGAACCATTTCTCCCTGGTCGTCCAAGGCCACCGATATTGCCCACAACTGTGGCCTGACTCAGATACAGCGTCTCGAGCGCGGTATTCTTTTCAGAGTCCATGGCGGGGAAGAGCTGAATGAATCTCTACTACTGCCTTTATTTTACGATCGTATGACCCAGACTATCCTTCGCAGCGAACAGGAAGCAGATATTCTGTTTGCCAGCGCTGAACCCCGTCCCATGCAAAGTGTTGCTATGCTTGCTGGTGGACGTGCAGCACTGGTGGAAGCTAACCGAAACATGGGGCTGGCCCTAGCGGATGACGAAATTGATTATCTGGTTGAAAGTTTTCAAACATTGGGTCGTGATCCCAATGATATTGAGCTAATGATGTTTGCGCAGGCTAACTCCGAACACTGCCGTCATAAGATATTTAACGCGTCCTGGACACTTGATGGTAAACAACAGGAGCGCTCACTCTTTGCGATGATACGCAATACCTATGAGCTTCATCATGCAGGGGTGCTATCTGCCTATAAGGATAATGCATCCGTCATGCAAGGCATGCAGGCTGGGCGTTTTTTTCCTGATCCGCAGAGCCGTATTTATAACTATCACCAAGAACCCATTCATATCCTGACCAAGGTCGAAACACACAACCACCCCACGGCAATTGCTCCTCACCCAGGGGCTTCTACTGGTTCTGGGGGTGAGATTCGTGATGAAGGGGCCACTGGAACAGGTGCTAAGCCTAAAGCCGGACTTACCGGCTTTACTGTATCCAATCTAAAAATACCTGCTTATGAACAGCCCTGGGAAGTGGACAATGGCAAACCGGGACATATTGCCTCGGCACTGGACATCATGCTGGAAGGCCCCATTGGTGGTGCCGCTTTTAACAATGAGTATGGTCGTCCCAATCTGTGTGGATATTTTCGAACCTTTGAACAGTTGATGCCACAATCGGTATTACCAGTCGGGTACCTGGACATCCGGGGCTATCACAAACCGATCATGCTGGCCGGTGGCCTTGGCAACATCCGTGAACAGCACGTGCAGAAAAAAGATATTCCGGTGGGAGCCAAGCTGGTTGTCTTAGGTGGCCCGGCCATGCTAATCGGACTGGGTGGTGGCGCTGCCTCGTCCATGGCTGCCGGTGCTAGTTCGGAATATCTGGATTTTGCTTCCGTACAGCGCGATAACGCTGAAATGGAACGTCGCTGTCAGGAAGTAATTGACCGCTGTTGGGCGCAGGGTGATCAAAATCCCATCCGCTTTATTCATGATGTGGGTGCTGGAGGATTGTCCAATGCCTTGCCGGAGCTGGTTAAGGATGCTGAGCGCGGTGGTAATTTTGATTTACGCAAAATCCCAAATGCCGAAACGCAAATGTCACCGATGGAAATCTGGTGTAATGAAGCCCAGGAACGATATGTACTGGCAGTGACTGAAAAAGACCTGCCACGATTTGAGGCTGCCTGTCATCGTGAACGCTGTCCCTTTGCCGTCGTGGGGGAAGCTACCGAAGAGATGAAACTCTCGCTGCAAGATAGCTATTTTTCCAACCAGCCGATTGACCTTCCCATGTCAGTACTATTTGGCAAACCGCCAAAGATGCACCGAGATGTGAAGCGGCTAGATTTGAGCTTCAGTAAGCTTGATCGTAGCGCTATCACGCTGGAGGATGCAGCCGAGCGTGTGTTGCAACTTCCCTCGGTGGCCAGCAAAAGTTTTCTGATCACTATCGGTGATCGCAGTGTTACCGGCATGGTTGCGCGTGAACAGATGGTCGGGCCCTGGCAAGTACCGGTGGCTGATGCCGGCGTGACAGCGCAGTCCTATGATTCGAATTTTGGTGAAGCCATGGCGATGGGAGAGCGGACACCGAGCGCCCTTATCAATGCTCCGGCATCAGGCCGCATGGCTATAGCCGAAGCCATTACCAACATTACAAGCGCTCGTATCGGCAAACTCAGTGACATCAAACTATCCGCCAACTGGATGGCAGCTGCCGGCTTCCCTGGAGAAGACGCCAATCTGTATGAAACGGTCAAAGCCGTGGGAATGGAGTTGTGTCCCGAACTGGGCATTACTATTCCGGTCGGCAAGGATTCGATGTCAATGCGCACGGTCTGGCAGGATGCTAAAACCAAGCAAGATAAAAGCGTGACCGCTCCCCTGTCGCTGGTTATTTCTGCTTTCGCTCCGGTGCTGGATATTCGTAAGACCCTAACACCGCAGCTGCGCAGTGATCGTGATGCGCGTCTCTTGCTGGTCGATCTAGGGCTTGGCTCCAGTAGGCTTGGAGGTTCGGCACTTGCGCAGGTATATAACCAGTTAGGCTACCGAGTACCTGATCTGCACAGCGCAGATGACTTACGTAATTTTTTTGATTTTATTCAGGATGCTATTGAGCAAAATTTGATTCTGGCTTATCACGACCGTTCTGATGGTGGGCTTTTTGTAACGCTGGTTGAAATGGCTTTTGCCGGGCGCTGCGGCCTATCGATTCACCTTGGAGGGATCAGTAGTAGGGAGTTCCTTCTTGACTGTCTCTTCAACGAGGAATTGGGTGCGGTTATTCAGGTAGAAAATGACAAGCTGGCTCAGCTGCGCGAACTGGCAGAAGCTTATGGGCTCAATGATATCTGCATTGAGTTGGGAGAAGCGGTTGCCGGTGATGATATTTACTTTTATTACGAAGGCGAGGATGTGCTCAGTAGTACGCGCTCTTATTACCAGTCGTTATGGGCAAAGACCTCCTATGAAATCCAGCGTATCCGAGATAATAGTGAATGTGCCGAGCAGGAATATACCAGCATCAGGGATAGTGATAATCCTGGACTAAATGCTTTGTTGAGTTTTGATATCAATGAAGATATAGCAGCACCGTATCTCAATCACCGGCCAAAACCGAAAGTAGCCATTCTGCGTGAACAAGGAGTTAACTCCCAGATGGAAATGGCAGCGGCCTTTGACCGCGCCGGCTTTGAGTGTGTTGATGTGCATATGAGTGATATTCTAAGTGGAGAACTGAGTCTTCAGCAGTTCAATGTGCTGGCCGCCTGTGGTGGTTTTTCTTATGGTGATGTGCTCGGCGCCGGTGAGGGTTGGGCTAAGTCCGTTCTGTTTAATGATAGGGCACGTAAGCAGTTTGAAGACTTTTTCAGACGTGAAAGCACCCTGGCACTTGGAATCTGTAATGGTTGTCAGATGATGTCTAACCTACATGAACTGATTCCCGGCGCTGCCCACTGGCCACATTTTGTCCGTAACAACTCGGAACAGTTTGAAGGTAGAACAGTTATGGTCAGCATTCCGGAAAGTCCCTCGATATTCATGGATGGCATGGCAGGATCGCGCTTTCCGATTGCGGTGGCGCATGGTGAAGGCAGAGCAGAGTTCATCAATCGCGAAGTACAGCAGCAGACCCTAAAAAGCGGCACTATTGCCATGCATTTTGTTGATAACAAGGGCAATATTGCGACTGCTTACCCGGCAAATCCCAACGGTTCACCCTATGGTATTGCTGGTCTGTGTAATGAAGACGGACGCTTTACCATCATGATGCCACACCCGGAGCGTGTATTTCGGGCAGTTTGTAATGCCTGGCGTCCGGATGACTGGCTTGAAGACAGTCCTACTATGCGTATGTTCCGCAATGCCCGGCACTGGCTGAGCTAGGCAGTAACAGCCTTTTCGCACCGACACACCCGCTGGATAAATTCGCCTTGCCATCAAAGGACAGTATCCTGATCTCACAGACGAAGCCTAGAATCAGGTATTATGCATAGGCCAGATAGCCATCATTGGTTTTTGAGAACAGTAAATAGATGCAATTCCCGTTGCTGTGGCAACCATGCAAAAAACACTAGTCCGTATTTTTCTGCTGACCACGGTGCTTCTGATGGTTCCACTGTTTGCCATGCAACTAGACAAGAGCGGCGAAGTGAACTGGACCCTTTTTTATTTTGTTTTATGGGCTTGCTGTTATCCGCTTGCCAGCTGGCATTTGTGATTATGAGACGTCGTTTCACCAACATCACCTACAAGGCAGCTGTATTCATAGCGATTCTGGTGGTTTTCTTGCTTTTCTGGATAAATGCAGCTGTCGGTATTATCGGCAATGAAAATAACCCCGCTAACCTGATGTATTTTACTGTTATCCTGGTGGGTATGATTGGTGCTTGGTTTTTTCGGCTGCGACCCAGAGGAATGGCTATCACGATGGTGGCCTGCAGCCTTACCATGCTTGGAGTTGGCCTGTTTGGCTGGCAACTGTCCATTGGAGTTGATAGGAGTGCTCTGCTCAGGGATATCTTTATACTGAGTGGTTTTTTCTGTACCTTGATGCTGATTGCAGCTGGCTTGTTTCTGGCTGCTGATGAGTAGGGCAGAGTGCGGCATAGCTGATGCGTTAGTAGGCTTCTTATTGTTTTTTCAATGCTGTATGAAGTGCCAGCCTTCTGTCAGCCACGGTATCAGCTCAAGTACTAACAGCAGTATGATTAATCAGGTGGAGACTAGAAATCATCGGCAAGTCAGCGGTCTGATGGGGCTTAGATGATGTGATTCAGGACGCGGCACTTGAAGTCCGCTTTATCAGCTATCCGCAAAATGCTATACCGGAATTATTGTAGCCAGATGAATATACGCATCGTCGCGCGGAAGCCTGAGATCTTACATCGAGGGGTGGTGAAACATATGAAATTCACTAGCAATCTGTTATCAATAGCGTTTGCATAAAACTATGGTGTCTAGAATGCGGTTTTTTCTAGCTTTTCTATTGCTTTTACCCTTGCTGGCAGATGCCCAGCCCAGTCTGCGCGATTCCATCGGCCAGGTCATCACTACACGCAATGATGCAGCGCTGCTTGGTCGTAACGGGCTGTTGCGAATTGCACAGCGCCGTGCCGATGTCTATATAGGTGACAAGATCAGCACTGGCCCCAATGTTCCATTGCAGATGCGTATGCGGGATCAATCCAATATAAGAATTGCCTGCAATAGTGAACTGGATATTCAGGAATACTCGCACGATCAGGACAGCAGATGGCTTGTTTCCCTCGGTTATATCCGCGGTGGACTTATGATCGTTAGTAATGCAGCTGAAGGAGATCTGTTCAGATTTACGACACCCATTGGTGAGTTCGAACTGAGTTCGGGGGTATTTGAAATTGAACAGGAAACATCCGTCAGCTATCTGATCGGTATTCATCGAGGGGCCTTACGGAGCTTGAATAATGACAAAGGCTTGCGGCTGGATAATGTCAGTGCGGAAAGTTTTTTGCGCATCAGTCTTAACGGTAATGTTGAGACAATTGTGCAACGAGATCTACTGAGACTGCGAGAAAGAAATTGCAGTCCAGATAATATCGAATAATAAGGTCAGGCTCTGATACCGTAGCCAATTTTTTCACTCACAGCCCCATTTTAAGGATGCTCTTGAAAGTTTTTGAGATGGTTTATAACGAGACTCAATTTCTATTTAACTCTCAGGTAACGTATCAGTGTAGGGGCCATGAAAAACGGCCAATCCGGCAGGATCTGGAGAATGCCGTAGAGCTCGAATTTTCAAAGCTGGAGCTGGAGTCAATAGGACTAGGAAGCGTAAACAGCCAAAGATAAAAGTCTCTGATTAGTGATACTTATGAAGTATGATAATGAGCAAAAGCCAAGTGCTTTTGAAAAACGGGTATTTCGATTGGCAGTTTGTGAGACACCTGGAACTATTCTGGTCCTGCTGGGAGCCTATGCTAAATTCTGGGCCGATGGGAATGCTTTTATGCCAGTCTTGAATAATCCAGGTGTGCATAACGCCATGCTGGCCATTGGTCTGACCATCTGGCTGGCGACCTGGACAGAATTTTTTAACTTATCCAAAAAAAATAAACGTTGACTTCTTCTAGCTTGCTCTATACCCTAACAATCAGCTAGAAAGTGTAGCTTTACTATTTATTACTTCTTCGACGCACTTCATCGCATTTTACGTCCAGCGGTTTCTAAATTTCAGCTTATTTCCACGCTATAAACGGCTTCATTTGAGGTCAATTTTTACATCTTTTATTAGGATACATATATGTCAAATAAAATTAACGGTACCGTTAAATGGTTTAACGAATCCAAAGGCTTTGGTTTCATCGAAAGAGAAGGAGGGCCGGATGTTTTTGCTCACTACAGCGCTATCGCCAGCACCGGTTTTAAAACCTTGGTTGAAGGTCAACGCGTTGAGTTCGTTGTAACTCAGGGTCAGAAAGGCCCTCAGGCAGAGAATATCGTTGCCCTGTAAGCTCGATCTATGAATAGAAAAAGGCAGACTTCGGTCTGCCTTTTTTATGCCTTTCTATTTTCGCCTTGGCTATAGGCGGGAGTATCTGCTAGCAGGTATAGTAGAGCCATGATGAAGATCTGCTTTTATGTACCGGAATCCCATCTTGAAATAGTCAAGGAAGCGCTGTTTGCCGTAGGCGCAGGACGGATTGGCCTTTATGAGGCCTGTTGCTGGCAAACCCGTGGCCAGGGCCAGTTTAGGCCACTTGAAGGTTCTTCTCCCTATATCGGGCAGCAGGACCATGTTTCTTATGTCGATGAATTCAAGGTTGAACTGGTCTGTGAAGACAAGCTCATTGAGGATGTGATTCAGTCGCTTCGACAAGCTCATCCCTATGAAGAACCGGCTTTTGAAGTTATACGATTGGTGAGCCTTTGATGCAACTGCTGTGCGCCATGTCTTTTTCAGTCTTGCTGCTATATTCGGCTGTCATACAGGCACAGCAAGATTTTGAAGTTTTCAATCCTGAAGCCGAATTTCATATGGCCAGAGTAGTTTATAACAATGGTTTTGGGCCGATGGGGCGAAATTTTGCGCTTTCCCGTCGAGGCAACGGGTGGTGGGCGATTGATTACCCGGAAGCGGAACAACATTTTCTGGAAGGGCTGGCCCGTTTGTCTAGGATAGATGTCGCGCCTGATAGTCACCATTTATCTATTATGGAGGATGAAGTCTTTGACCATCCCTGGCTATTTATACAGCAGATTGGTCAGGGTGGCTGGGACCCCAGTATCGAAGAAGCCCAGCGTTGGCGTGAATACCTTTATCGGGGAGGATTTCTCTTGATTGATGACTTTCACGGCGATCATCAGTGGCAAAGGTTGCAACAGGCCATGCGCAAGATATTTCCGGACCGAAGTATTGTGGATTTGTCCAGCAGTGATGAGGTTTTTAATGTGCTCTATGTGTTGGATCAGGTTACGCAGATTCCAGGCCGTAGACACTTGTACAGGGCAGCCGACGGCAGTATTAGTGCCGAGCTGGAAGGTCCTCAGGCCTGGCGCGGTATCTATGATGACCAGGGTCGCCTGATGGTGGCCATCAATTTTAATATGGACATGGGAGATGCCTGGGAACATGCAGATGACCCGGTATATCCGGAACCGATGACCGCATTATCCTACCGGTTTGGCCTGAATTACGTCATTTATGCCATGACACATTAGTTGATTTAGGCTTAAACGGGCGAGTGTGAACTGCTTGTAAACTGAGCATGGGTGAATTAATCTTTAGCCCAATAATCAAGGGTGTTACACCGACTTTATGCGCAAAAACTTTAGCTTTCCATTGAGGCTGTTATGTCTGGTTATAAGCTTCTTTTGCATAGGAGCTCTGCAGGCTGCGGAAGGTGACTTCCCTGTCCCTGATAGTATCCGTCCTGCCATCGCATTCTGGATCAAGGTCTATACTGAAGCTGACACACAAAGCGGCTTTCTGCATGATTCTGAAAACCTGTCAGTGGTTTACACCAAGCTAAAGCGTGATGGCCAGACAATTAACAGCACGCGTGAGCGTATTGTTGACGATTTACGCGTCCTTGCTAGTGGCAAACGCCAAGGTCTTAGTGCCGCCCAGCTAGAGTTGCTGTCACTATGGGGTGAGAATGTCAGCAATGCCCGGCTGGAGCGGGCAACAAATAATGTGCGCTGGCAATTGGGACAGTCAGACCGTTTTATGGCGGGGCTTAAACGGGCTGGTGCTTATCGAGGACATATTGAATCCGTTGCTATGGGAAAGGGTATACCGGTGGAGCTGTCCATCCTGCCCCATGTTGAATCATCCTTTCACCCGGGCGCCTATTCCAGTGCTGCAGCCACCGGAATGTGGCAATTTGTGCGTTCAACGGCACAACGCTTCATGCGTGTTGATTTTGTGGTTGATGAGCGTCTTGATCCCTATACAGCGACTTTTGGTGCCATGGATTTGCTGGAATTCAATTATAATGCTCTGGGAAGCTGGCCACTTGCACTCACCGCATACAATCATGGTGCGAACGGCATAGCCCGGGCGATTCGTGATGTGGGTTCCAGTGATATTGGACGCATTATTGCCGAGTATCGTGGTCCGCGCTTTGGCTTTGCCTCCCGTAATTTCTATCCCCAGTTTCTCGCGGCACTGGAAGTGGATAGGAATTATGAACAGTACTATGGCCCGATTCAGGTGGATTTTCATCCGGGCTTCCATGAGGAAGAACTAGATGCCTTCATTGCTGTAGGGGATCTGGCTGATAGCCTAGGTGTCAGTATTGCCGATCTGCAACGTGATAATCCGGCCCTGCAGCCCGCTGTCTGGTCTGGCACCAAACTGATTCCAAAAGGCTATAGCATTAAGGTGCGTCGCGATATCTTGCCCAGCGGCAACCTGTTGGCTAGTCTGCAGTCTTTGCCCCTGACTGCTCTGCATAGTGAACAGATTCCTGATTTAAGCTATGTGGTTCGTAGTGGCGACTCCCTCTCCGTGATCGCTGAGCGCTTCAGTACAACGGTGTCTGAATTAGTTGCAATAAATCAGTTGAGAGATCGCAACCAGATTCGCATTGGGCAGGAACTCTTGCTGCCGCAGCGTGACGGTTTTGTCCCAACGCTAGTTGTCAGTGCTCCCCAAGAAGTTCCTTCTACTGGTCAGTATCAGGTTCGCCGAGGTGATACAGTATCAAGCATTGCCGAGCGTTATCAGCTTTCCACCAATGAACTAATTGCATTGAATAACCTAAACAGCTCAGGCTTGATATATCCAGGCCAGAATTTGATACTGCGCGCACTCGATGAGCCAATCCAAAGCCTGCCTATTATGCAGACACAGCCTGGCATTGAGAATGTGGCCTTGCTTGAGTCAGATAGCCTTGAAGACAGTGTCATAGAAGACGCCGTCGAGTCAGATATTGATGCCGATCTATTGGCTGCCGCAGCCAGTCTTAGTGACGCCGAAGAACAGCAGCTGTTGCTGACAGATCTTTCTGCTGATCCGGCTGACTACAGCGTTGCCGCAGATGGCAGTATCGAAATACAGGCGATTGAAACCTTGGGGCATTATGCCGACTGGTTGGGTATTCCGACCCAGCTTTTGCGCAATATGAACGGCTTGAGCTTTAGCGAACCCGTCATGATTGGCGAGCGGCTGAGGCTGGATTTTGTAAATGTCGATCGTGCCACCTTTGAAACCCGGCGCCTGGAGTTTCATCGCCAGGTTCAGCAGCAGTTTTTTGCCAACTGGCGCATTCAGGATACCGAAGAGTATAGTATTCGACGCCGTGATTTTCTTGAAAGCCTGACTCGCGAACGCTCAGTGCCGATGTGGCTGTTCCGGCAATATAATCCAGAACTTGATCTTGATCGCCTGCAGATTGGTCAGGTGGTAGTTTTTCCAGTGGTACAGCCGGTCGCGCTTTAGTCAGATCGCCACTTCTTTCCAGTTAAATAGTTTTATTGCCAGCCCCAGAACAATCACAATCCAGATTGCTGCACCGATTATATTGGTGCCGAGTTCCAGCAAACTCGCCCCGTCTATGGCAACTCCTCGTAAACCCTTGACGATAAAGCTCAATGGAAGAATATTGGCCAGCGGCTGCACTATGTCCGGCATGGCATCAATGGGGTAAAAAATGCCTGTCAGAAGCATTTGAGGCCAGGTTAGCAACATGTTCATGGCTAAAATGGCCTGTTGAGATTTTGCCAGGGATCCCAGGCAAAATCCCAGACTGAGAAAGATGGTTGTCCCCAGAATAATAAACACATAAAGATTAAACAGATTGCCGACAAAGGTAATCTTTAGCAAAAAAACCGCGATACTGAGCAGGATACTCAATTGCAGCAATACAATCAGCAGACGAGACAATACCATGCCGCTAATGAAGTCACGGGGTAGTATCGGCGTCACGAAAAGGCGTTTGAGTATGCCCTTACGACGAAATTCTACCAGGTTGAAGCCACTGCCTCCCATGGATATCTGCATCAGTGCCAGCGCCAGCAGTCCGGGTACCACAAAGTCCAGGTAACTCTGTGAACGTGCTTCGATATCTTCAATCGCTAGTGCAAACAGAGGCTGCTGGTTACGCAACTCACGCTCAACATCGACCAGTCCGCGTTCCAGCAGGGGCATGACACGATCCATCTGTGCCGTTTGTGAAGTGTCAATCAGAACCCGTAAATCAATATCGGCTGGGCTTCCACGAAATTCTGTGGGTAGAATGACCATGAGATCAAGATCACCTTCAATAAGCTGTAGGCGTAGGATTGCTTCTACACCAAGACTCACTTCAAATTCAGGACGCTCCTGCAGCCGACTGATAAAGGCCTGGCTGAGCGCTGAATTTGCCTCGTCAACAATTCCAATATAAACCGGCTCCGTTTCATCACTGCTAAAGAGGCTGAAAGCCAGCATCATCAGTAGGGGAAAGACTAGAGAAAAGAAAATGGCCTGCCGGTCCCGTGAAAATATTTTCAGAAAAACCCGAGTCATTACCCAGATCAACTGCATACTAGGCTCCTAATCCCTGAGTGCTGTGCCGGTAAGGGCCAGGAATACGTCTTCGAGGTTGCCGTGCATTGGAATGACAGGGGGTTCCGGCGCGTGCAGCAAAATCAGTTCCTGAGGGCTCCCTTCAGTAATTATTTTACCGTGATCCATGATGGCCAGCCTATTGCAAAGATATTCGGCCTCTTCCATGTTGTGGGTGGTGAGAATGATGGTCATGCCGCTTTCATTGAGTTCCTTGATCAGTTGCCAGAGCTTGCGCTTGGCTTGTGGATCCAGCCCAGTCGTCGGTTCATCCAGGAATAGCACCTTGGGGTCCTGCACCAATGCAGATGCGATGGAAAAACGCTGTAACTGACCTCCAGAAAGCTGCTTGGGTTTAGCTGCGGCCTTTTCGCGCAGATTCACCCGCTCCAGCAGGAGCAGTGGGTCGGCTTTGTGTCCATACAGTTTGCTAAATAGACTGATTAGTTCAGCCAAGCTCAGATGATCAAAATATTCGTTGGCCTGTAGCTGAACACCAATGATTTTCTTGACCTGATAAGGCTCCTTGCTAACCGATATGCCATCAACCCAAGCATCTCCTTCATCAATATCGGTGAGTCCCTCAATCATTTCCAGCGTGGTGGTTTTACCTGCACCATTGGGGCCGAGAATACCGTAAATTTCACCGGCTTCAATAGCCAGCGAAATACCTTCAACCGCATAGAACCATTCCGTTCGCTTGCCTGGCAGCGGGTATTTTTTGTGAAGGTTTTCGGTCTTGACGATGCTCATGGGCATGCTGTGCTCTTTAAAAAAAGAGCGCTAGCATAACAGGTAAAAGCACAAAGGTTTATTATCTCATAATCAATATCGGTCCAAACTTCACTTTGCCGAGAATCTTGCCTAGAATGCACGCTCATTTCAAAGCGCTTTCATGGCAATTGAAAAGTCTGTTTGGGGAAATATGTCAGCTATCATATCCGTTAAAAACCTCAGTAAAACTTACGAAGGAGGATTTCAGGCTTTAAAAAACGTCAGTCTGGATATTAATAAGGGTGAAATCATTGCTTTGCTAGGCCCCAATGGTGCTGGCAAGACTACCTTGATCAGCACCATCTGTGGCATCGTTACACCAACTGAAGGCTCGGTTATCGTTGATGGTTACGATATAGAAAAAGATTATCGTCAGGCACGTGCGATGATTGGGTTGGTGCCACAGGAACTCACCATTGAGACCTTCGAGACGGTTATCAATGTCATGGAATTCAGCAGGGGCCTGTTCGGTAAGGCTAGAGATCAGGCTCACATTGAAAAAGTACTAAAATCGCTGTCTCTGTGGGAAAAGCGCAACAATAAACTGATGACACTCTCGGGCGGTATGAAGCGCCGGGTTCTAATTGGTAAAGCCTTGTCACATGAGCCCAAGATATTGTTTCTGGATGAGCCGACGGCAGGCGTGGATGTCGAATTACGCAAGGATATGTGGCGAGCCATTCGCGAGTTGCGTGATGCCGGGGTGACCGTCATTCTGACGACTCACTATATCGAAGAAGCTGAAGAAATGGCTGACCGTATTGGTGTGATCAATAATGGCGAAATCATCCTGGTGGATGATAAAAAAGCTCTGATGCAAAAGCTGGGCGAAAAGGTGCTCAAATTGCATCTGACAGAACAGATCGAGATGATTCCTGAGCGGCTGGCTAAATACCAACTACAGCTGAATGATAGAGGTCTGGAGTTGCTTTACAGTTATGATGTCCAGCAAGAAGATACCGGCATTACCGCCTTGCTAGATGATTTGGAGGAGACCGGCATCCAGTATCGCGATCTTGAAACCAAGCAGAGTTCGCTGGAAGAAATTTTTGTCAATCTGGTGAAGAAACCATGAATTTTCACGCTGTTCGGGCAATCTACAGATATGAAATGGCGCGTACCTGGCGTACCTTAGCGCAGAGTATTGTCTCGCCTGTCCTCTCCACCTCGCTGTATTTTGTAGTCTTCGGTACAGCAATCGGTTCTCGCATGAGTGCAATTGAAGGTGTTTCCTATGGTGCTTTTCTGGTGCCCGGCGTGCTGATGCTGTCTTTGTTGACGCAAAGTGTATCAAATGCATCCTTTGGTATTTATTTTCCGCGTTTCATTGGTACTATCTATGAAGTTTTGTCGGCGCCGATATCGACCTTTGAAATTGTACTGGGC
>JAYQVM010000025.1:0-20038 GCA_038148435.1 Gammaproteobacteria bacterium
TCGAATCCATTATTCGAGATCTTGTTGATTTGGCTTATCAGATGTTGCGTGAACATCAAATTGATAAAGTCAGCGAACAGGCTGCCAATGCTGCTGAAGATAAAGTGTTGGATATCCTGCTGCCAGGTCTTTCATCCCCACTCAATAATGAAAGCCTGAGCGTCACCGAAGCAGACAGTAGTACACGCCAGATTTTCAGGAAAAAACTCAGGGAAGGTGAACTGGACGAAAAAGAAATTGAAATCCGTGTTTCCGATATGATACGTGGCGTCGAAATTATGGCGCCACCGGGTATGGAGGAAATGAGCAACCAGCTTAGCTCCATGTTTTCCAATCTAGGCTCAGGACGCAAGAAAACCAAACGGGTTAGTGTCAAAGCTGCGCTTAAAATCCTCAAGGATGAAGAAGCCGCCAAACTAATCAATGAAGAAGAACTACGTGCTGATGCTCTTAGTACAAGCGAACAGACGGCTATCGTTTTTATCGACGAAATTGATAAAGTAGCTACAAAGCATGAGAATAGTACTGGAGGCGTTTCGCGCGAAGGCGTCCAACGTGACCTGCTACCTTTGATCGAAGGCTCAACTGTTACCACCAAATATGGTCCCATAAAAACTGATCATATTTTGTTTATTGCATCTGGCGCTTTCCATCTTTCTAAACCTTCTGACCTGATTCCCGAGTTACAGGGTCGCCTACCCATTCGAGTTGAATTAGATGCCCTGTCTGTAGAAGATTTTAATAAAATCCTCACTGAACCCGACGCCTCGCTTTGCAAGCAATACCAGGCGCTGCTAGCCACCGAAAATCTGCAGCTCGAATTTACTGAAGACGGCATACAGAGAATTTCAGAAATCGCCTGGTCTGTTAATGAACGAACTGAAAATATCGGAGCGCGTCGCTTGCATACCGTGCTGGAAAAACTGCTGGAAGATATTTCTTTTCGCGCCAGTGAACTGGTCGATAGTGGTAAAACCGAATTTGTCATTGATGCTGATTTCGTCGACTTTACCCTGCAAGAACTTTCCCAGAATGAAGATCTAAGCCGATTTATTCTCTAGCTTCCAGACATGTTGCCAAAGAATATCAAGCTGCATCGCCGATCGGGGATCCTCGAACTGATTTATCCCGATATTAGCTTCAAGCTCAGTGCAGAATTTCTGCGAGTGCACTCTCCTTCAGCTGAAGTCCGGGGTCATGCTCCCGGCCAGGAAGTTCTGCAATTTGGCAAAAGCAAGGTGCTGATCAAGGACATTGTGCCTGTAGGCAATTATGCATTGCGCCTGGTTTTTGATGATGGTCATGATAGCGGCCTCTACACTTGGAGCTATTTCCTAGAGTTAGGGAAAAATCAGCCTGCCATGTGGCAGAAGTATCTTGAGAATCTGAAAACCGCAGGCAAAAGCAGAGAAGCTCTACCTGAAGGGATTCAGGCAATAAACATTCAGGCTCTGAAACCCGATTAAACCACTGGGCAGCTCATGGGGTACAATGTCGCCATGACAGATAAAAAATCACAAGAAGAAACAACGCATTTTGGCTATCAGGAAGTTCCGGTTTCTGAAAAGGCTAATCATGTCGCCAATGTTTTTCATTCCGTTGCCAAAAATTATGACATCATGAATGACATCATGTCGCTGGGCATGCATCGCTTGATAAAACGTTTTACGGTCCAACTAACAGCGCTGCGATCCGGACAGTGTGTACTCGATCTGGCCGGGGGAACCGGGGATTTTGCTATGCAGTTTTCTCCCATCGTTGGCTCTGAGGGGCAGGTTGTTCTTGCTGACATCAATGAATCCATGCTGGCGGTTGGTCGTGACAGAATCATAGACAATGGGAATCCTTCTAATATTTTTTTCAGCCTCGCTGATGCTGAAAAACTTCCCTTTGTCGCAGGAAGCTTCAATTGTGTCTGCATAGCTTATGGGCTACGAAATGTCACCAACAAGGAAGCCGCCCTGGCTTCGATCTACCGCGTGATAAAACCGGGGGGACGGCTGATCATTCTCGAGTTTTCCAAACCAAGACATGAAGCAGTCTCAAAAGCTTATGATCTGTACTCAAAACTCTGGCCAATCGCCGGCAAATTTGTCAGCGGCGATAGTGAAAGCTATCAATACCTGGTTGAATCCATCCGCATGCATCCCGACCAGGAAACCCTTAAAACCATGGTGCTGGATGCCGGTTTTAATCGCTGTGTATACCATGATGTCATGGATGGCATCTGTGCCATTCATGTCGGCTATAAAGATGTCACTTGAACTAGCTTTTGCAAGCGCACTCAGTGGCGCTGAATCGCTGATAAACCAGGCGCTTGAGCTTGATCCACAAAGCAAAAAAAAATTACTGATACTTAAAGGCAAGTTGATCGGCATACAAAGCTCAAGACCAAATCTTGGTATTAGCATGAATATTCATGATCATGGACTCTTGCTTACACCGCTTGTCGATCCTGCGTGTGATGTAGTTATCCAGGGTAATGCCAGTGCACTGCTAAATGTGCTGCTGGCAAAAGATAAAAGCGCTGCTATGCGCCAGCAAAATATTTATATTCAGGGTGATGCTGGCGTGATCCAGCTCCTGCAGGATGTACTCAATGGTCTGAATCTGGATTGGGAATATCAGTTCAGTGAACTGTTGGGGGATGTGCCAACACAAATGCTCAGTGACTCACTAAAGCAGCTGAAAAAATTCATGAGTCATACACACAGCCGCATGCGTGCTAACCTGGACGAATACCTGCATGAAGAAAGCGCACTGCTACCCGGTAAAAATGAACTTAAAGTATTTTATCAGCGTATTGATGACTTACGTTTAAAGATAGACCGCTTCAACTCACGTCTGCAAAAATTAAATTCAAAATAGTAAAGAGGAGCAACTTATGGGCTTTGCACTTTCAGGCATGCAACTAAGCAGCAGCGCTTTCAATAATGGAAGAGCAATTCCTGCCAGATATACTGGGACAGGTGAAGATGCATCTCCAGCGCTCAGCTGGAAAAACCCGCCTGAAGGTACGCAAGGTTTCGCTATCATCTGTCATGACCCTGACGCTCCGCTGATATCTAAAAATGGGACATATGGTTTTATTCACTGGGTACTTTACAACATTCCCGGAGACATTCTGCACCTGGAAGAAGCCAGTGAGCTGTTTACCCAGGGTATCAATAATTTCGGCAATACCGGTTACAATGGCCCTATGCCTCCCGAAGGTCATGGCCCACATCAGTATTATTTCTGGGTACTTGCTCTGGATAAGAAGACCGATTTGCAGGCTGGCCTTTCCATGTGGGAGCTGCTGGCTGAACTTGAGCCCAATGTACTGGGCATGAACCGACTCGTCGGTTCTTTTGAGCGTTCCTGAAACTACAAGGAATCCACCCTGTGAAAAAAATTCTGCGCCTTTTCAAAATAGCCAGAATAGCTGCACGTTACCGCTTACATGAACTGGTATCAGGATACAGCCTGAGCCCTTCAGCTGCCATTCTGCTCAAGCTGCCGTTTCCTGCTGATACAAAAGTGCGCGAACTGAGTCGTGGCAAACGCTTACGGCTCGCACTAGAAGAACTCGGACCAATTTTTATTAAATTTGGCCAGCTGCTTTCCACCCGAAGGGATATGTTGCCTCTGGATATCGCCGATGAACTAGCCTACTTGCAGGATCAGGTCACTCCATTTGATGGTCCGCAGGCTCAAAGCATCATCGAGCAAGCACTAGGCGGCAAGATATCAGATTTTTTTCATGATTTTTCAACACAGCCGCTGGCCTCAGCCTCAGTGGCCCAGGTTCACACTGCAAAACTTCTCAGCGGAGAAGAAGTTGTGATCAAGGTTATTCGCCCGGGCATAGATAAAATTATCGCTCAGGACCTTGCCTTGCTACACATGCTTGCAGGCATTATTGAAAACTACACCAGAGATGGCAAACGACTCAGAGCCAAAGAAATCATTCGTGATTATGACTTTGTGATTCATGACGAATTGAATCTGCAGATTGAAGGGGCCAATGCTACGCAACTGGCCAATAATTTTACAAACAATCCGGTCTTGTATGTGCCCAAGGTTTACTGGGATTATACTCGGCAAAATGTGCTGGTGATGGAACGTATTCATGGTATTCCTATTTCCCAGATTGAAGAACTTAAAGCGGCCGGAATTGACTTGAAAAAACTTGCTGAAACCGGCGTTGAAATATTTTTCACTCAGGTATTCAACCACAGTTTCTTTCACGCGGACATGCATCCTGGCAATATTTTCGTATCCCGGGAACATAAAAAGAACCCTCAGTATATTGCGCTGGATTGCGCCATTTTCGGCAGCCTCAGTGAAGATGATCAGCAATATCTGGCGAGAAATTTACTGGCCATTTTTAAACGCGATTACCGCAAGGTGGCCGAGCTGCATGTCGAGTGCGGCTGGGTACCCGCTGATACCCCCGTGCACGCCTTTGAGGCAACCATGCGCAGCGTCTGTGAACCCATTTTTGAAAAACCACTCAGTGAAATTTCATTTGGCGCCCTTCTCTTGCAGCTATTTCATACGGCTGGTCGCTTCAATATGCAGTTGCAACCCTCACTGGTTTTACTGCAGAAAACTATGCTTAATATTGAAGGGCTCGGAAAAGAACTCTACCCAGATCTGGACCTCTGGCAAACTGCTCTGCCCTTTCTTGAAAACTGGCAGAAGCAACGTATGTCACCCTGGCACAATCTGAAAAAACTCAGACAAAAGTTGCCCGAGTGGTTTGAACAGTTGCCTGAATTGCCTGAACTACTGCATGACTTCCTGCTGGATGGTCGTGTCAATCGAAAACAAACCCTGCAGCGCCAGTATGAAGAGGAACTGGGGCGCCAAAGATATCGCCAACGGCGTTCACAAAAGCTCCTGATAGCCGGCCTTGGCAGCCTAGGTTTGGCTATACTGGCAGCATTCACTGGTCTAGGCAGCTGGATGGCTTCCTTTCCCCTGCTCACATGGCTGTTGGCCCTCTCGGGTATCGGGCTATTGTATTTCAGGCAGTAATTTTCGACGAACGCTTGAATATCGGACTCTCCGCCCCAAATAGGGTATTCTGGGTCTTTTTAGAGCTGGGGGGGGGTATCATGGCAGATAGCTGGCTGGATCAGCTGCAATGGAATGATGAGGGCCTAATGCCAGTTATTGCGCAGGATGTCATCAGCGGCAGAGTTCTGATGCAGGCTTGGCTGAATCGTGAAGCCTTGCTGGCAGCCAATGAGGAAGGTCGTGCCGTATACTGGTCACGTTCACGCTCCAGACTCTGGCGTAAAGGTGAAGAGTCTGGTCATATGCAGAAATTGCGTGGCATTTATCTCGATTGCGATGGAGACTGTCTGATATATCAGGTTGAGCAGGTCGGCGGCATTGCCTGCCATACCGGCAGGGTTTCCTGCTTTTATAGACAACTGCAGGATGAGCAATGGCAGGAAGTGGACCAAGTCATCAAAAGTAGCGAAGAAATTTATAAATAATCCTGAATTAGAGAAAACTAGGTGAGTGATACCTTAAACAAACTGGCAGAAATCATCGAGCAGCGAAAATCTGCTGACCCTGCTTCTTCCTATGTGGCAAAGTTGCAGCAACAGGGTCTCGATAAAATCCTGCGGAAAGTCGGCGAGGAAGCTTTTGAAACCATTCTGGCTGCCAAAGACATTAAAAATGTCGGTGATGATAAACAGCATCTGGTTCATGAAACTGCGGATCTCTGGTTTCATTCGCTGGTCATGCTGTCACAACTAGATCTTGGCCCAGAAGATATTCTGCAGGAACTAGAGCGTCGTTTTGGCACCTCCGGGCTTGATGAAAAAGCATCGCGTGGAGCTGGCTAGAAAGCTAAAATGCGGGCTAGGTTTTAATATAATAATTTTAGTTTAGAGGAGTGAGTTATGGGGTTTGGCGGAATTGGAATTTGGCAGTTACTGATTATTCTGGTCATTATCATGCTTGTTTTTGGTACCAAGAAACTTAAAAACCTAGGTTCCGACCTGGGTGGCGCCATCAAGGGCTTCAAAAGTGCCATGGATGAAGAAGGCAAGGCTAAAGATAATCATCAGGCACAGATTACTGATGATGAAGGTGATACTTTTGATGTGAAAGCGGAAAAAGTGGAAGAAGAGGAAAGCAAATCCTGAACCTATTCGGGACTTTTTCATGACTGGTATCGGCTTCTTTGAACTTTTATTGATCGGCGTCGTTGGTCTTCTCATCCTTGGCCCGGACAAATTGCCAGGCGCCCTGCGCACGGCCGCATTGTGGATTGGCCGTTTCCGCCGCAGCTTTGACAATATCAAGCGAGATATTGAGAAGGAAGTGGGAGCCGACGAAATTCGCCGTCAGCTCCGGAACGAAGCCATCATGGAAAAATTTAACGAGAGCAAAAAGAAATTTGATGACACGATTGAGTCTGCCCGTAAACAGTCTGACTCAGTCAAACAAAGTCTAGACCTGAAACAGCAAATCCTCAATAGCGGCAAAGAGACTGACGCAGCCCCAGATATTGCAGTCAAGCCTTCAGAAACCCCTAGTACACCTATACCTGAACCAAAACAGGATTCAGGTGACCAGTAAGCTCTGATATGTCTCACGAATCCGACCCCAAAGAACAACCACTAATTTCGCATTTGATCGAACTTCGTGATCGCATCATGCGCTGTCTGCTGGTGGTGCTGTTGATTTTCCTTTGCCTCTTTCCTTTTGCCAATGAAATCTACACTTTTGCTGCCGCTCCACTGACTGATGTCATGCCAGAAGGGGCACAGATGATTGCCACTGCTGTCACGACCCCGTTCTTTGCGCCCTTCAAGCTGACTTTTTTTACCGCAGTATTCATAGCTGTACCCTTTTTACTGCACCAGTTATGGGCTTTTATAGCGCCAGGCCTATATAAGAATGAAATCAAAATAGCTTTTCCCATACTGGTTTCCAGCATTATGCTGTTTTATCTGGGGATTATGTTTTCTTACTTTATCGTCTTCGGTTTTATCTTTCGCTTTTTCACTTCCGTTGGGCCGGAAGGCGTAGCAATAATGACTGATATCAGTGAATATCTGGATTTCGTCCTATTGATGTTTTTTGCTTTTGGTCTGACTTTTGAAATACCGGTAGCCACTGTGTTGTTAATTATCTCAGGCGCTATCACACCGCAGGGCCTTTCTGCAAAACGTCCTTATGTTGTCATCGGCTGTTTTGTGATCGGGATGCTACTTACGCCAGCAGATCCCTTCTCACAATCCATGCTAGCGATTCCAATGTGGATACTGTTTGAACTGGGTATCGTCGCAGGGCGCATCATTCACAAGAATGAATCGGAAAAATCCGATATCGATTCCGAAAGTTCGCAAAGCTAAGAGCGGTTATAAGGGCCTTTAAACCTCTTGCTAGCTCTGCAGCAGAAAGGTGACGGGACCATCGTTAATTAGGGCAATCTGCATATCCGCCGCAAACTCTCCACTGGCAAGTCGTATTGTTCACTCACTTGCTTGATGCAAAAAATAATCATACAGCTGCCTGGCTTCCTCAGGTGCTTTGGCTGATGAAAAGCTCGGACGCAGTCCCTTTTTGGTGTCTGCAGCCAAGGTGAATTGCGACACTACTAACAGGCCACCATGGACATCCTGCACATTCAGGTTCATTTTTCCTTTTGGATCAGAGAAAACCCGGTAGGTAAGCACTTTCTGCAAGAGTATATCGGCATCGTCCTGTGAGTCATTTTTTTCGACCCCCAGAAATAGCAGCAGCCCCTGTTCAATTGCTGCTGTTTCAATACCTTTGATTTCAACCGAAGCTGATTTGACGCGTTGAATCAGTGCTAGCATTCAGCAGCTATCTCTCAGTACTACGTGCATATCGTTTCCGCTCATTTTCAGTCAGATACATTTTTCTTAGCCGAATACTCACAGGTGTAATCTCGACCAGTTCATCTGTTTCAATAAATTCCATGGCCTGCTCAAGACTGAAGATAACTGGCGGGGTGAGCAATAAATTCTCATCATTACCTGCTGCCCTGATATTGGTCAGCTGTTTGGCCTTGGTCGGATTGACGACCAGATCATTTTCCCTGCTATGCAACCCGACAATCATACCTTCATATACATCCACACCTGGGCCTGTAAAGAGACGTCCTCTTTCCTGCAGAGCAAACAATGCATAGGCCAGCGTTTTACCTTTGGTCATGGATATAAGAACACCCCTACCACGTTTGGCGATTTCCCCTTCCTTGACTTCACCGTAATGATCAAAGATATGAGTCATAATGCCGGTGCCGGAGGTCATGCCAAGAAATTCCGTTCGAAACCCAATCAGGCCTCGTGTTGGAATAATAAAGGTGATGCGCATACGACCCTTACCATCAGAGATCATGTCCTGCAATTCTGCCCGGCGTTTGCCGAGCTCTTCAATAACAGAACCCTGATGCTCCTCTTCCACATCCACAACCAGAGACTCATAGGGCTCCTTGACCTTGCCATCAATTTCCTTGACCACCACTCGAGGTCTAGAAACTGCAAGTTCAAAGCCTTCCCGACGCATGCTTTCAATCAGTACTGACAGGTGCAATTCGCCACGGCCGGAAACGATAAATTTATCCGCACTTGCTCCCTGCTCAACTCTGAGTGCAACATTGTGTACCAATTCCTGCTCCAGTCTTTCCTTTATATTCCGACTGGTCACAAATTTTCCTTCCAGTCCGGCAAATGGGGAGTCATTGACTTGAAAGGTCATCGATACCGTGGGCTCATCCACACTCAAGGCGGGCAGGGCTTCAACTTTTAGGGGATCGCACAGGGTATCCGAAATGTTCAGCTCATCAATTCCGGTAATACAAATGATGTCGCCTGCCTCAGCCTTGTTGACATCAATTCTTTCCAGGCCAAGGTAAGACTTTACCTGACCGATTTTAGCCTTGCGGGTATTGCCCTCCCGATCTATCAAAACCACCGGCATATTACTGCTGAGACTCCCACGGCTGACCCGTCCAATTCCTATTACGCCGACATAGGAAGAATAATCCAGCGCGGAAATCTGCATCTGGAAGGGTCCTTCCAAATCAACCTGAGGTGGTGGCACACGCTCCACAATCAATTGAAACAGTGGGCTCATATCTGCCGCCAGATCATTGGCCTCAAGTCCTGAGATGCCATTGATTGCAGATGCATAAATAACTGGGAAATCTAGCTGTTCATCTGTTGCTCCTAGCCGATCGAATAAATCAAACACTTCGTTCAGTACCCAGTCAACTCTGGCTCCTTCCCTGTCAACTTTGTTGATAACTACGATGGGTTTTAACCCTCGAGCAAAGGCTTTCTGAGTAACAAACCGAGTCTGCGGCATCGGTCCATCCACCGCATCAACCAGCAAGAGGACACTATCTACCATTGAGAGAACACGCTCAACCTCTCCTCCAAAGTCCGCATGGCCAGGTGTATCAACAATATTGATCCGGTAATCCTGCCAGTTGACGGCGGTATTCTTTGCCAGGATAGTAATGCCACGCTCTTTTTCCTGATCGTTGGAATCCATCACTCGCTCCAGCGATTTACCACGAGTTTCAAGCGTGCCTGACTGGGATAACAATTTATCCACCAATGTAGTTTTACCATGATCGACATGCGCAATGATGGCGATATTACGAATTTTTTCTATCACAAATTATCCGGCAAAAGTTGAAAAATGTGGCGCATTATATACGTGCTGCAGGGCGGTATATACCCTCATTTTCATAAACCTTTTCAAGCAAAAAGAGCGCATGCAGACGGCTAATAATGCCTCTTACGCAATAAAGCTGGCAGATCTTGCAGCATTGATCTAGTCACTATTGAAGGCTGTGTTTAGTTTGTAAAATAGAATAATTTGATTGCCTGCAAGCTGTAATGGTCTCAGAGCTTCATCTTCGGGATGTTGAATATCAATAAGCACCTCATCCGGACTTGAGTTAACTTTCATATAGTCCCAGTTGGAGCTCACCAAAATATCCGGACTGGTCGCCCCGAGCAGGAATTGCAGATTTTTTTCAGGTGTATGAAAAAACGGGAGCAAATCGGAATGGTTTTGATAGTGATTTCCGGTGAGTATTTCAGCATATATTTCATGCTCAGTGACTGAAAGGAAAGCCGATTCTCTGAAAAACGAACAATGTTAGCAATGCTGGCCCTGAATAACACTTCTGACTCAGCATGAGTTGAAGCATGGCATTAAATTGCACTGTATTGGTGCATTTTTTGATTTTTGCTGTTAGACTCACTGTTGGTTGCAACTCAAAAAAGGTCTGCTATTGGCAAAACTGTACATTTTGCCCCAGACTGGTTCAGTTATTGCATATATGATCATGCTCTAATCCGGTAATTTCTTAAACGGATTAACATCTACACAAAGCTAAATTAACGATATTGCTTGTGAAAAAGGACAGCTTAAATACCAGATTACTTGATCATCTGACAGCCGCAGTACTGGTGCTGGATGATTCACTTTGTCTTTTTCACCTGAACCCCGCCGCTGAAGCCTTGTTTAAAACAAGTACCAGGCGCTCGCACAAGGCCTATATCGGTGACTTGCTTTATCGCCCCGAGCATACTTTGCATGCACTAAAGAATGTACAAAAAGAAGGCCACACCTATATCGCTAGAAAAGTCCATCTGGCTCTGGCTAACAGAACCCGCCTACTGGTGGATTACTCTGTGTCACTCTTTAGTGAAATGAATAAGGATTTTTTATTAGTCGAGATACAGGAGCTTGACCGCTCCTATCATATCAGCCGAGGCGAGACGCTTATTTCAAACCATGAAACCACACAAGAACTAGTGAGAAATCTGGGGCATGAAATCAAGAACCCGCTCGGCGGCATCCGCGGCGCTGCCCAGTTGCTGGCTCAGGAATTACCCGATGAAGAATTACAAGATTATACCAACGTAATCATCAGTGAAGCAGATCGCCTAGTCAACCTGGTCGATCGCCTTACCGGATCCTACAAGAAGCCCCTACTGGCCAAAGACAATATACATTTAGCGCTAGAGCGGGTTCGTTCACTACTGGAAGCTGAAACCAGGGGTAGCATAGAATTTATTCGTGATTATGACCCCAGTATTCCGGAAATAATCTGCGATATTGAGCAGTTAATCCAGGCTGTTCTGAACATTGTTCGTAATTCAGTACAAGCTCTGCGTGATGCTGAAACTGAAGCCCCGCAAATCATATTAAAGACTCGGGTATTAACCCATACCAATATTGGGCTGCAATCTCATAAATTAATTGCCCGCATTGATGTCATCGACAATGGCCCCGGTATCCCGGACGATATTATTGAAACTATTTTTTATCCATTGATTAGTGGCAGAGCTTATGGAACAGGCCTTGGCCTTTCTATTGCCCAAAGTATTCTCAAGCAACATGAAGGGCTGATTGAGTGTGAAAGCCAGCAAGGCCATACATGTTTCATGCTATCCATTCCACTTCCAGAAGAAGGTAACGACCAATGACTGACAAAGGTTTGATTTGGGTTGTCGATGATGACCGATCAATACGATGGGTTTTGGAAAAATCCCTCACTAAGGTAGGTTTTAGTATCGAAAGTTTCGATAAAGGTGAAAAACTGCTCAGTGAACTTTCACAAAATCAGCCTGATGTCTTAATAAGCGATATTCGTATGCCCGGCATTGATGGCTTGGAAGTCTTAACACAGGTCAGAAAGGCTTATCCGCAGATTCCGGTCATTATCATGACGGCACATTCTGATCTAAAAAGCGCTGTGCAGTCCTATGAAGGTGGAGCGTTTGAATACCTACCCAAACCCTTCGATATCAATGATGCTGTTTCCGTTACAGAACGAGCTGTCAAGCATACTAGAGAATACAAAGGCAGCAATCCATCCACTCAAGAAGTCAGTGCCAGTGAAATTATTGGTGAAGCACCTGCCATGCAGGAAGTATTTCGCTCCATTGGCCGACTAGCTCATTCCAACATTACTGTGTTGATAAAGGGAGAATCCGGCACCGGCAAGGAGCTGGTGGCTCAGGCACTACATCGTCATAGCCCAAGAGCAGGGAAACCCTATATTCCCCTGAATGTTGCTGCTATCCCAAAAGACCTGATTGAGTCAGAACTTTTCGGCCATGAAAAAGGTGCATTTACCGGAGCGACGCAGCAGCGCATTGGCCGTTTCGAACAGGCCGATGGAGGCACCCTATTTCTAGATGAAATTGGTGACATGCCAATGGAAACTCAGACCCAGCTTCTTCGTGTTCTTTCCGATGGAGAATTTTTCAGGGTAGGTGGACTAAGCCCGATCAAGGCAGATGTCCGTATCATTGCGGCAACCCATCAAAATCTAAAAGAACGCGTCAAGGAACATTTGTTTAGGGAAGACCTTTACTATAGGCTGAATGTAATTCCTATCCATCTTCCTCGTTTATCCGAACGACGTGAAGATATTCCGGTCTTGATGGATCACTTTCTAAATAAGGCCGCTCGGCAGATGGGTGTTGAAAGCAAAGTAATACGTCCGGATACTTTAAAGTATCTCGCTAGCCTTAACTGGCCTGGTAATGTGCGACAGCTGGAAAACTTCTGCAGCTGGATTGCAGTAATGGCTCCTGGCTCAGAAGTGTTTATCAATGACCTGCCGGAAGAATTTCTTAAACCCATCAACCCGGGGCACGTATCAGTAGACTGGACTCAAACACTGAAAAGCTGGGCAGATCATGAACTTAGCCTCGGCCATAGCGGCATACTGCAACAGGCTAGCCCACTATTTGAAAAGTGCATGATCGAAGTAGCGCTCAAGCACAGTGGAGGACGAAAAAGGGATGCTGCCGAACTGCTGGGCTGGGGAAGGAATACCCTGACAAGAAAGTTAAAGGAACTGGGCCTGAATACATATACTCAGGATATGGATAATTAAACACACAATTTTTTTAATCCGACAGAATGTTTAATATCATACTTTTTGAGCCTGAAATTCCACCCAATACAGGTAATATCATCAGGCTAGCCAGTAACACTGGCTGTCGTTTGCACCTGATTGAACCCCTTGGATTTTCGCTGGATGAAAAAAGCCTGCGACGTGCTGGCCTTGACTATCACCAGTACAGCAGCTTAGAAACTTATGCGTCCTGGCAAGATTTTTTAAAGCAATTTGCCCCTGCAAGACTCTTTGCGTTCAGCACCAAAGGCACAAAAGTTTACTCGGAGCTGCAATACCAGAAAGACGACTCGCTTTTGTTCGGACCTGAAAGCCGCGGCTTGCCACAAGAAATAAGAAACAGCCCTGCAGTCTCAGAGCTGCTAACTATTCCTATGCAGAGAAACAGCCGAAGTCTGAATCTGTCAAATGCTGTGAGCATTGTAGTGTATGAAGCTTGGCGCCAGGTAGGATTTCAGTAAAGAATCCTGCCTGGCTTAGGGTCTTTTTAAGTTTGTTGCACTTGAGCATCTCGGCTCTTTCTGGCCTGATCGTAAATCGCTTCAAAATTTGCTGGTGGTAAGTGCAAGGCAGGGAATGTACCTTTGATGGCCAGATTATCGACGGTTTCACGGGCATAAGGAAACAGCACGCTCGGACAGGTCACATGCAGGGCATGTTGTAAATCTTCTCCTTTCAGGCCCTTAATCTCAAATATCCCGGCCTGCTGGATTTCTATGACATAGATCGGTTTGTCTTCCTGATCATTAACTTCAGTTGTAATCGTCAGCACTGCTTCATAAAAATTGTCCTGAAAATTTTCAGCTTTGGTCGTCATATTGAAATTGACTTTGGGTTGATAAGGAGTCTGAAATACCCTTGGTGAACTCGGGGCTTCAAAAGAAACATCTTTAATATAAATTCTCTGTAACCTAAAAGAAATTGCCGATGCATCTGCTTGGGGTACAGCCTGTTCGCCAGTCTGGTTTTCAGTATCTGCCATGTTATTGCTTCCTGTTTGTCGTTCTGATTGCTAATTAGTTTTGAGTATTAAGTTAGACCAGAGGCAGGCCCTGAGCCTGCCATTCCGATATCCCGCCGGATAGTCTGTATATCTTTGTGTAACCTTTTGCTTGCAGTTTTTTGACTGCATCAGCGGCCTGATGTCCCATCTGACAAACAACAACAAAAGGCTTTTCTTTATGCTTGTCTAACTCTATAAGACGTCCTTCTAGCTTTGCCAGCGGAATATTCACTGCATCCACTATATGACCTTTTTCAAACACCTTTCGGTCTCTGATATCCAACACCATGCCATCTTCACGATTGATAAGGCGAGTCAACTCATGAATACTGATTGCCTTGCCACTTTTCTTTTTCAGGTAACCCAACAAAGCAACAAACAATATCAACCAAATGCCGGAGAGCATCCAATGATTAATTAGAAATTCCAGAAACCGCGTCATGCCATACTCAGAGTACTTTTAAATAGGCACGCAGTATAATTAACTACGGCAGAGGAGTAAAACTTTAGCACTTTAATATCAAGCCCCCCCGGTTTCACTCAGGCTCTTGAAAGCCTATAATTTCAATATGCCTCAATCTACTCAAACACTTTTATGAATCAGCAAAAAACGCCTAACCTGCTACTGATACTTGATGGCTGGGGGTGCCGTGATAGTGCCGACGCAAATGCCATCAGCTTAGCTAACACACCTGTCTGGGACAGCCTGCTTGAGGCCTGCCCTCACACCCTGATTCATACCTCTGGCCTAAAAGTCGGCCTGCCTGAGGGACAAATGGGAAATTCCGAAGTTGGTCATATGAATCTCGGGGCCGGGCGTATCGTTTATCAAAACCTGACCCGCATTAACAAGGCCATTGAAGATGGTAACTTTTTCACTAACCCGGCCCTAGTTGGTGCCTGTGAAAAAGCCAATGCTGCTAAAGGCGCCCTACATATTATCGGTCTGCTTTCACCAGGCGGTATTCATAGTCATGAACAGCAAATAGCTGCCATGATCGATTTGGCAGAACAGCAGGCCTGTCAGCATATCTATCTGCATGCTCTGCTCGATGGCAGGGACACTCCGCCCAGAAGTGCAGAAAGCTCACTGCAATACTTCAGTAAAAAACTGGCTGATAGTGGGAGAGGTCAAATCGCCAGTGTTAGCGGTCGTTATTTTGGAATGGACAGGGATAAGCGCTGGGAGCGTGTTGAGAAAGCTTACCTTGCCATCGTTGAAGGACGCTCGGATGATAAGTATCTGGATGCTTTAAGTGCTTTAATGGACGCTTATGGGCGAGGGGAAGACGATGAATTTATCAGGCCAGCCTGTATTTTGTCTGATGGAGGTAAGCCTGTGCGGATGCAGGATGGTGATGCAGTCGTATTCATGAACTTTCGTGCTGATCGAGCCAGGGAACTTACCCGAGCCATCACACAAACGGAATTCGATGGCTTTGCACGTCCCCGGCTACTATGTCTAAGTAGCTTTGTCATGCTCACTGAATTTGCTCATGACATCACCGCAGATTGTGCTTTTCCGCACCTGCCACTAACCAACAGCCTTGGTGAATATCTGTCCAAACAAGGCCTGACCCAACTCCGGATAGCCGAAACCGAGAAATATGCCCATGTAACGTTCTTTTTCAGTGGAGGACAGGAGCAGCCTTTTATTGGTGAAAACCGAATTCTCATCCCATCTCCGAATGTTGCAACCTATGATTTAAAACCAGAAATGAGCGCTTATGAAGTTTGCGAAAACCTGGTAAAAGCGATTAAAAATCGAGAATATGACGCTATCATCTGTAATTTTGCAAATGGCGATATGGTAGGTCACACTGGCGTTCTAGCAGCTGCCATCAAGGCAGTAGAAGTCCTGGATGAGTGTCTTGGTATGATTACTGAGGCCATTCTCGAGGTAGACGGTAACTGTCTGATCACAGCAGACCATGGCAATGTCGAACAAATGAAAGATGAAAAGACCGGTCAGGCTTTGACCTCGCATACTAATGGCCCTGTTCCGCTGGTTTATGTCGGTAGACAGCAGCTATCGTTAAAAGAAGATGGCTCCCTCTGTGATATTTCGCCCAGCCTTCTGGAATTAATGCAGCTAGCTATTCCCCCTGAAATGAGCGGACAGTCTCTCATCGACCATTCATGAGACCCGCAAAGGCCAGAGCAATTATATATTTTGTAAGCGCTTACTTACTTTCTATCCACTATTTGGCAGCACAAGAGAACCCCAGCCAAGCTGATCTAGATGCCCTGGCTCGCAGCATTAATAGGGTACAGTCGCAAATCGACCAGACCCGAGAGGCTCGCAGCACTCTTGAATCTCAGATTGAAATCCAGGAACGGAGTATCAACCGACTGCTTGCCGATATTGAGGATATTCAGAGCCAGATCAGGCAGACGCAGAACAGGCTAAGTGAACTGGAGCGCGAAGCTGCTTCTCTCCTTGAGCAGCGTCTAAACCAGCAGTCTTTGATCGCCAATTACCTGCGCGCAGCTTATCTCAATGGCCAGGAAGAATACCTGAAACTACTGCTGAATCAGCAAGACATTAGCCAAAGCGCCCGTATGCTGCGTTATTACCAATATTTTAGCCAAGCTAGAAATAATAAAATCGCCGAATTTGATAATATTTTGCTAGAAATTTCAAAAAATAGCACCGATCTTGCAGAAACAAGAAAAGGCCTTCAGCAACAGCAGGCCTCTTTCCAGAGCCAGCAGGCTCAATTGCAGGAGCAGCAAAATGAACGGCTGAGCCTGGTGCGAGAACTTGACGAACGACTAGCCAGCAGCAGTAGCGAACTGAGTAGGCTGGAAATACAGTACGAAGAGATGCAGATTCTGATTGAAGAGCTTGCTCGAGCAATTCTGGAAATGCCCTTGGGAACTCAGTCAGAAGATTTTTTTGCTCTAAGAGGTGAACTTCCCTGGCCGCTGCAAGGTGCTATTCTCAATCGCTTTGGCACAGCTTATCAAAACAGTGACCTGCGCTGGGAAGGCATCACGATAGCCGGTAACATAGGCGCTGAAATCAGCGCTGTTCATCGCGGCAGGGTCATTTATGCAGACTGGTTTTCCAGCTCTGGACTGCTCTTGATAATTGACCATGGTGGTGGTTATATGAGCCTCTACGCACACAACCAGTCGCTGTTCAAGGCTGTTGGAGACTGGGTGCTGGCAGGGGAAACAATTGCTTCTGTTGGCAACTCTGGTGGCCGTGGTGAAGAAGGTGTCTATTTCGAAATCCGTTATAACGGTGATGCCCAGGACCCATTATCTTGGCTCAGAGCACGGTAGGTTCACATAAATGAAACATGTATTTTTTCCATACTCAAGATACTCTCAGGCATCGTTACTGGCTTTACTTTTTATCCTTGCTCCAATCGGCGGCTTTGCCCAGACTATTAGCAATGAGGAAGCTACCGGCGCTCTCCCCTTACCTCTCAATGAAGTTCGCATCTTTGCCGAAGTGTTGAATCGAATCCGCAGTGCCTATGTTGAGCCCATTGATGACAAGACTCTACTTGAGAATGCTGTTAAAGGCATGCTTGCCGGAATCGATCCACACTCAAGCTACCTGGCCAATGATGATTTCGATGAGCTTCAGGAAAATACCACCGGAGAGTTTGGTGGTCTGGGTGTCGAAGTCGGAATCAATAATGGCTTTATTACCATTATCAGTCCCGTCGATGGGTCTCCTGCCGATATCGCAGGTATCCGCGCAGGGGACGTAGTAATCAAGATTGACAATACCCCAACCACGGAAACCACCATTGAAGACAGCATGGCTCTTATGCGAGGCGCACCGGGTACAGAAGTGGTGCTAACTATCCTGCGCGAAGGTCTTGATGAGGCAATTGATATTACAGTCACTCGCGCCATCATTCGTGCCCGAAGTGTACGCTCACGTTATCTGGAGCCGGGTTTCGGCTACCTGAGGATTTCACAATTTGTGACTGGCACCGGAGCGGAAGTCGTTAGCGCTCTGGAAAACTTCCACCGTAATGACACTGAACTGGAAGGCCTTATTCTGGATCTTCGCAATAACCCCGGGGGCGTTCTGCAAGCTGCTGTTGATGTGGTTGATGCCTTTATTTCAGAAGGCCTGATTGTTTACACCGAAGGCCGAGAAGAAAGTGCTTTTACCCGTTATGAGGCAACACCCGATGATCCCAGCCGTGGAGTTCCGCTGATCGTACTTTTGAACGGCGGCTCCGCATCTGCCTCAGAAGTCGTGGCAGGCGCCCTACAAGATCATAACCGGGCCATGATCATGGGAACCCAGAGCTTTGGCAAAGGCTCTGTTCAGACAGTGCTCCCCCTGACCAATGATCGCGCGATTAAACTAACAACAGCGCTTTATTACACTCCAAATGGTCGCTCTATTCAGGCTCGCGGCATTACTCCGAATATTATCGTACGCCAGGGAAGAGTGACCGAAGTACCGGATAATCCGGCTAACTACCGCGAAGAAGACCTTGCAGGACACTTGGAAAACACAGATGAGGCGGAGCTGAGCCCTGAGTCTATCGATATCAGTGGTGATCGGGTCATCGTCAGCGATTATCAGCTTAACCAGGCCTTGAGCATACTCAAAGGACTAGCACTGTTAAGCCCATAATCCTATTAAGCTGGGTACTTTGCAGGACCTAGTGCCTAACGCACACAAATGCCTTTATCGCGCATATAAGCTTTTGCCTCAGGAATGCTGAACTCTCCAAAATGGAAAATACTCGCAGCCAGAACTGCATCTACCTTGCCTTGCTGGATGCCATCAACCAGATGCTGTAAATTTCCGACACCACCTGATGCGATTACCGGCACTGGTACCGCCTCACTGATAGCCCGGTTCAGCGCCAGATCAAAACCATTCTTAGTGCCATCGCGGTCCATGCTGGTCAGAAGAATTTCGCCGGCCCCATAGTCAACCATCTTCCTGGCCCACTTTACCGCGTCCAGCCCGGTTGCCCTGCGCCCGCCATGGGTAAAAATTTCCCAGCGCGATGGCTCCTGATCGATAGAAACCTGTTTGGCATCAATGGCAACCACGATACATTGTGAACCAAAGCGTTCGGCTGCCAGTTTAACAAACCCCGGATTTAACACAGCACTGGTGTTGATGGCCACCTTATCAGCACCCGCATTAAGCATTTGACGGATGTCCTCCAGGGTGCGGATGCCTCCACCAACTGTAAGCGGGATGAAGACCTGGCTCGCAATGTCTTGCACCGTATGGATGGTGGTCTCCCTCTCTTCATGGCTAGCCGTGATATCCAGAAAAGTGATTTCATCAGCTCCCTGCTCACAATAACGCTTAGATACCTCTACAGGATCTCCGGCATCACGAATATCGACAAACTTGACGCCCTTAACCACACGGCCATTTTCACAATCAAGACAGGGAATGATACGTTTTGTCAGACTCATGCCTTACCATCCCATGAGAGAAAGTTTTTCAATAACTGTAATCCGCAATCCTGACTTTTTTCAGGGTGAAACTGAACAGCGAAAATATTATCGCCTGCAAGTGCTGAACAAAATTTTTGGACGTATTCACTGAGACCAGCAACAAGCGAACCATTTTCTCGATCTATATCAGGTGTCACATAATAACTATGAACAAAATAAAAATGGCTCTTATCAGGAATTTTATGCCACATTGGATGTGCAATATCCTGTTTGACCATGTTCCAGCCCATATGAGGAACCTTTAGCAAATCCCCATTGGCATCCCGTTTCCCTTCAGGAAAGCGTTTAACCTTGCCGGGAAAAAGACCAATGCAGTCGACGCCATTATTTTCTTCTGAAAAATCCATCATTGCCTGCATGCCGACACAAATTCCAAGAATGGGTTTTTCTCTTTTGGCTTCTTGCAGCAAAGTATCGATTTCCAAGCGGCGGATTTCGGACATACAGTCACGTATCGCACCAACACCCGGAAAAATAAGACGATCAGCCTCATGAATTTCAAGCGGGTCAGCCGTAATTCTCACTTCAACACTTTTATCAATCCGCTCAAGCGCCTTCCCGACGGAATGTAGATTACCCATGCCATAGTCAATTACAACCAGCTTATTCATCAAGCTTTACTCACTTGTATAATGCCTTAACCC
>JAYQVM010000026.1:0-19817 GCA_038148435.1 Gammaproteobacteria bacterium
AGGTGCTAGTTCGTATGCTGCTACCTCAGAGATCAATAGGCTCATGACTGCGCCTAGAAAAAATTTGCTGACTTTTTCGGCCCTGTCCTCTTTTCCAATGATTTATACATGATTGCAATTTTTGATGATTATTAATCTAGGGGCCAATCTTGAAATAATCTGGGAAGATTTTTGAGTCAATTATGAATCCGGCAAAAGCTAGACAGACCAAAAAATAGCTGTCAGGCCGGTTTAACGTGCTGAAACCCTTGATTCACGGCACATTCATCAAGTTCTGCGCTGATTTCTGACTAAAAACACTAGATATAGTATTGAGGAATTGCTAAAAATTGCCCTGAATCAAGTTTTTCCAGCGTATTATTCTACCCACAGCTTATTAACACAAAATACACAACATTTTTACTTGCCAAGAAGAAAAAATCCCTGATATAGTGAGCCTAATGTGTAATGACCCACTATATCTTGTGATATTAAGGGCTTAAGACCAAAATCTGATATTACCTCGACCATGCTCTCAGGCTCATTCTGCAGCGTCGAAACAGGCATTTTGGTCGCTTGCCACACAAAAACACTGACAAATGATGAAACCACTATATATAGGGTTTTACCAAGCAGTTTTTGTCAATGCAGTAGCGATGAAGAGCTGGCGTCAAACAGACAGCAGACTTCACTGTTTTACTAAACGCTTTAACCGTTAAAACAGCGTAAGCAAGAAGAAAGAAAGTAGCGCGATACATACCGGCAAACAAGAATAACAATGGCTCGTCTACCCGGGCACAGCGGGTAGTTCGAGAATATACGAAAAGAATTATGGAGTTTTTCATCAATGCATACTGAAGCCGACACAGCAAATTCCGCAGCACAATCCACCACCACTCACGTAAACGACGATCAGGGTTCCGACCTGCAGGCAACTGCCCCTGGCCAATTACGTGTTATCAAACGCAACGGCTCTGTCGTCACTTACGATGCATCCAAAATAGCTATTGCCATCACCAAAGCTTACCTGGCTGTAGAAGGCGGCAACGCCGCTGCATCATCACGGGTGCATGAAACCGTTGCCAAACTATCAAAAGACATCAGCGAAACCTTCAGTCGGCGTATGCCATCCGGTGGCAGTATCCATATCGAGGAAATTCAGGACCAGGTGGAGCTGATGCTGATGCGCTCCGGTGAGCACAAGGTAGCTCGATCTTACGTGATTTACCGTGAAGAGCATGCTAGGCAGCGCACCCGAAAAACAGAACCAGAAGAGCGCTCTGACATCATGGTCACCATGGATGATGGCTCCAAAGAAGCTCTAGATACCACTCGCCTGCACACCGTTATCAGTGAGGCCTGTGAGGGGCTTGATGATGTCATAGGTGACATCATTTACCAGGAAACCCTGAAAAATCTGTATTCCGGCGTCAATATCAAAGACGTACGGGTCTCATTGGTCATGACGGCTCGCACACTGGTAGAACAAGAACCCAATTACTCCTATGTTGCAGCCCGTCTACTGCTCGACAGCTTGCGCAGTGAAGCCTTGCAATTTCTCGGCGTTGCCGACAACGCTACCCAGTCAGAAATGCAGTACCGCTATGCAGCCGTTCTCAAGCCTTATATAGAAAAAGGCGTGGAGCTGGAACTGCTCGCTCCCAAACTGCTGGAATTTGACATGGGTCGTTTGGGTGAGGCGCTGCAGGCAAACCGTGATGAACAATTCACTTACCTGGGCATCCAGACCCTGTATGACCGTTATTTCATCCAGTCGGAAGGTACGCGCTTCGAATTGCCACAAATATTCTTTATGCGTGTGGCAATGGGCCTGGCCATGAATGAAGAAAACCGCGATGAAAAAGCAATTGAGTTCTATAACCTGATTTCCAGCTTCGACTACATGGTCAGCACACCACAGCTTTTCAACTCGGGCACCTTGCGACCACAACTATCATCGTGTTTCCTGACCACCGTGCCGGATGACCTGAGCGGCATTTATGGAGCTATCCATGACAATGCCATGCTGTCCAAGTGGGCCGGCGGACTTGGTAATGACTGGACCCCGGTACGCGCACTGGGCGCCTATATCAAAGGGACCAATGGCAAATCACAAGGCGTGGTCCCCTTCCTGAAAGTCGTCAACGACACTGCCGTTGCGGTAAATCAGGGAGGCAAGCGCAAGGGTGCCGTCTGTTCCTATCTGGAAACCTGGCATCTGGATATTGAAGAGTTTCTGGAACTGCGCAAAAACACTGGTGATGACCGGCGTCGTGCACATGACATGAACACAGCAAACTGGATTCCGGATCTTTTTATGAAACGGGTCTTTGATGATGGTGATTGGACCCTGTTTTCTCCCAACGAAGTGCCAGACCTGCATGACCTGTATGGCAAGGCTTTTGAAGAACGCTATGCCTATTACGAGCAGCAGGCGCGTGAAGGAAAAATGTATGTGCACAAACGACTCAAGGCTAAAGATTTGTGGCGCAAGATGCTATCTATGCTGTTTGAAACCGGCCATCCCTGGATCACTTTCAAGGATGCCTGCAATATCCGTTCACCGCAGCAGCATGTCGGTACCGTCCACTCATCCAACCTGTGTACCGAAATCACACTGAATACCAACAAGGATGAAATTGCCGTCTGCAACCTCGGCTCCATCAATATGGTGAATCATGTTACCGAACGGGGCCTGGATAGGGACAAGCTAAAAAAGACCATCCATACAGCTATACGTATGCTCGATAATGTTATCGACATCAACTACTACTCCGTACCGCAGGCGAAAAATTCTAATCTCAAACATCGGCCGGTTGGCATGGGGATCATGGGTTTTCAGGACGCCCTGTATATCCAGAAAATCCCCTACAGCTCAGAACATGCCGTCACCTTTGCTGACCGTGCTATGGAAGTCATCAGCTATCATGCCATTGAAGCATCAACGCTGCTGGCCGATGAACGGGGCAGATATGAAAGCTACGAAGGCTCCCTATGGAGTCAGGGCATCTTGCCAATTGATTCGCTGAAAAAACTGCAAGAAGAGCGTGGCGAACAGTACATGGAAATCGATATGAGCAGCACGCTGAACTGGGATGCCCTGCGCAAGCAGGTGCTCACCAAAGGCATGCGCAATTCCAATGTGATGGCAATTGCGCCCACTGCAACCATTGCCAATATCACCGGCGTTTCACAATCCATAGAGCCCACGTACCAGAACCTGTATGTTAAATCCAACCTGTCTGGTGAATTTACCGTGGTAAACCCCTACCTAATCAAGGATCTCAAGGCTGCTAATCTGTGGGACAGCGTCATGATCAATGATCTGAAATATTACGAAGGTAGCGTACAGAAAATCGACCGAATCCCGGCCGCACTGAAAACCCTGTATGCCACTGCCTTTGAAGTCAATCCACGCTGGCTGGTGGACGCTGCCAGTCGCCGTCAGAAATGGATCGATCAGGCCCAGTCACTTAACCTTTACATTGCCGAAGCTAACGGCAAGAAACTCGATGTGACCTATCGCATGGCATGGTTCCGTGGTCTGAAAACCACCTATTACCTGCGAGCCATGGCAGCAACTAGCACCGAAAAATCCACCGTGAACAGCGGAAAACTGAATGCTGTTTCCTCCGGCTCGGAGCCCGAGGCGGTTTTGGCCGCCGAGGTCCCGAAAGCCTGTTCACTGGATGATCCGGATTGCGAGGCGTGTCAGTAAGTTAAAGGGAAAATCAAACGAAACAGAAGTAAGAGAACGAATAAAAAAAGAGGGAAAAAACGATGTTATCCTGGGATGAATTTAATCTGGAAGAAACAGCAAGTGCTAGACCCCAAGCAAAAGCTGAGCCGGGGAATATGCTCAGTGAAGAGGCTGAAAAAAATTCCGATTCACTGAAAAAAGCAGAGTCTGATTATGATGATGTCCAGCTGGAAGTAACTGATACTGAGGATCAAGCGACTGACGCCACTAATGAAGAGGCTATGCCAACAGCAGCCCAGCTGAATGCCATTAACAAGGCGAAACAGGCTATTGAAAATCTCGATGCCACCTTGGGTGAAGAGGAGCTAGCCGGAGCTGCCGAGCGTGTAACTGTCGATGATAAGGCCATGATCAACTGCCGTGCCGACCTCAATCAGCTGGTTCCCTTCAAATATGACTGGGCTTGGCAGAAATACCTCGATGGCTGTGCCAATCACTGGATGCCTCAAGAAATTAATATGAGCAGTGATGTTGCATTGTGGAAAGGAGAAGATGGACTGACTGCCGATGAACGCATCATCGTCAAACGCAGCCTAGGGTTCTTCTCAACGGCGGACTCGCTGGTTGCCAACAATCTGGTGCTGGCAATATATCGCCTCATCACCAATCCAGAATGTCGCCAGTACATACTGCGTCAGGCTTTTGAGGAAGCCATTCACACCCATGCTTACCAGTATTGCATCGAGTCGCTAGGCATGGACGAAGGCGAAATTTTTAATATGTACCATGAAATCCCATCGGTAGCGAAGAAAGCTTCCTGGGGCTTGAAATATACCAAAGAAATTTCCGATCCAACCTTTAAAACTGGCACCCGGGAAGCTGACCAGAAACTGCTGAAAAACCTCATTGCCTTCTACTGCTGCCAGGAAGGCATTTTCTTTTATTGCGGCTTCACTCAGATCCTCTCCATGGGGCGTCGCAATAAGATGACCGGCACCTCCGAACAATTCCAGTACATCCTGCGTGACGAGTCCATGCACCTGAATTTCGGTATTGATATGATCAACCAGATCAAACTGGAAAATCCGCATCTATGGGATGATGACATGAAGTCACAGGCCACACAGATGATTCTGGAAGCCACCCAGCTGGAAATTGAATATGCGCGCGATACCATGCCGCGTGGTGTACTCGGCATGAATGCGGCAATGATGGAAGACTATCTCAAATTTATTGCCAATCGCCGTCTCAACCAACTGGGCCTGAAGGAACAGTTTGTCGGCGCACAGAATCCGTTCCCTTGGATGTCTGAGATTATGGATTTGCGCAAGGAGAAAAACTTTTTCGAGACACGCGTGCTGGAATACCAGACTGGCGGCGCTTTGAGCTGGGACTGATTTTTGCGGGGGAGCTACCGATCTGCCTACTTGAAAATAAGCATATCGAGAAAATGGCAGTAATTTAAGACTAATCCTGAATCTGGAGGTGGCTATGAGCGATAAAAAAGATGTTGAAAAAAATGCCGAACAGACGCTGATCACCCTGGAACAGCTGAGCCAGACGCTGGAAGTGATGTCCCATGTCGTTGAGCGCCTGAAGCAGCATATGACCCGTCAGATGTCACTGAATGCTGAGCTGTTTCAGGACGAGGAAAAACTGCGTAAGGCAGAAGCAGAGGAACGTGCCGAAGCCAGCAGAAAACTCCAGCAGAAAAGTTTTGTAGTCGAGATTACCCAGCAGGAGCTGGAAGAGGGCTTGGACGGCAAGACCGTGCACTGAGCACTTGTATCCGCCGTATGCTCTGTCGTATGGTAGTCGGCAGATTCAGCAACTGACAACGACGGATGTGACATGTTTTTTCTAAAAAAAATCGGAATTCTTTCCTTACTGCTTTTTTCGCCTTTTTTGATACCCATTGCTTTTTCACAAAGCGAGCCGGCTAGTGCCGATATCGAATCACTGCGGGAAAATCCCAACAACCCCGTGGTGGAAATTCAAACCAGCATGGGTAATATCATTCTGGAACTTTTTGCGGAAGAAGCTCCCCAGACAGTGGCCAATTTCATTGAACTGGCTGAAGGGCGCAAGCTATTTGTTGATCCTGAAAGCGGTGAAATGGTCGCTCGCCCCTATTATGATGGGCAGATTTTTCACCGGGTCATCGATAATTTCATGATTCAGGGGGGCAGCCTGACCGGTCTTGGAAATGGCACGCCCGGTTATAGTTTTGCAGATGAGATAAACGCCCACAGCCTAGGGCTGGACAGAATGAATGCTTTCGATGAAGAAGGCGCGCCTCACCCTTTTCTGAGAATTGCTTCCCAGCAGCAATTTCAGATTCTGATCCTGCAACCTCTGCTGAGTGCCATGGGGATCAACTCGCAGGAAGAACTGGAAGCCAATCTGACGGAAGTTGAGTCCCGTATCAATAGTATGAGTGTCAAGGATGTGTATGAAAATCAGGGCTACGTTTATGATGAAAGACTGATTTCCAGAATGCCTGTGCGTGGGGTTATTGCCATGGCTAATGCTGGCCCCAACAGCAATGGCTCACAGTTCTTTATCAATTTAATTGATACCGAATGGCTAGCCGGAAAACATACTGTGTTTGGCCGCGTACGACAGGGAATGGACGTGGTTGATGCAATTGGCGCAACCGAAACGGATGCAATGGACAGACCCCTGGAACCGATAAGAATCATCCAGGTGCGCGAAATCCAGTAGCTTGATTTACTCAAGCACAGTGATCAGCATCTTAAAGTAAAACCATGAGTGAGTAATCAGCTATTAAAGCAGCAATGTGGTCTAGCATGAAAGTCGTGTTTCACAGGACTTATGGCAAAAATTTTCGGTCAGCGCAGCGCCACCCTCTGGTTTACCGGACTTCGTGGCTCCGGCAAAAGCATTTTAGCCTTTCCCCACGAATATATACTGCTGAACGCACACTATAAAACCTATGTGCTCGATGGTGACAATGTCCGACATGGTCTTACCAAAAATCTGGACTTTCCTGATGATGACCATGATGAAAATATCCGCCGTATCGGTGGACTTTCCATGCCCTTTGCCGATGCAGGTCTTCTTGCCCTGTCCCGATTTATTTCAGCCTTTCGGAAAGACCGGCAACTAGTGAGAAAAATTCATGAGGATGCCATCCTTCCATTTATCGAAGTTTTTGTCGATATCCTGCAGGAAGTGACTGAAAAACGCGACCCCAAACAGCTCTATATAAAAGCACTCTGTGGTGAAATCACCAACTTCACTGGCATCGGCTCTCTCCATGAAATCCTGGAGAATGCTGACATGAATCTTGTCTATCTAAAACTACATGGCCTAATCAGGGGCTGAATATCTCTCGCCGGTATGGTGGGAGGGAATTCAAAATCGCTACACCATAGGAGCGCGTCAGCAGTCGATCATCCAGAATGGTAATGGTGCCACGGTCCGCTTCATTTCTGAGCAGACGCCCACTGGCCTGCACCAGCTTCATGGCGGCATCGGGAATCGCCAGTTCCTGAAAGGGATTCAGCCCCTGAGCCCTGATCCACTCTCCCAGCGTCAGATCCACCGGGTTATCGGGAACCGCAAAGGGCAGTTTGGCAATCACCACATGGGTACAGTAGTCACCCGGCAGATCGACACCCTCACTCAGGCTGGCCAGACCAAAGATGACACTGGGGTCCCCGGCATCTATTCGCTCCCGATGCTTGCTCAACAGGGAGTGCTTGGAATAATCATCCTGGCAGATCACAATCTGCCTGAATGTTTTATCGAGCTGATACAGCACATCCTGCATCTGCCGTCTGGAACTGAACAGCACCAGTGCTCCCTTGTCATCTTTCAGTATTTGCGGAAGGTAACGGATGATTGCCCTAGTGTGCGCATCACTGTCACCGGCATCAAAGCCACTCTCAGGCAAGCGCAAAAGACCTGCTTCACTGAAATTAAAGGGACTGCCGATACGGCATAGGCTGCTGTTGTTATGTAGACCACTTCGCATGATAAGAAAATCAAAACTGTCCAGGGCACTCAGCGTGGCGGAGGTCAGTACAGCCCCCAGACATTCATCCCAGAGCTTTTCCGAAAGGTTTTCCGCCGCCAGAATAGGGCTACAGGATAGGGTCAGTTCTAGTTCATCCTGAATTTTTTCAAAACTTAGCCAGCGAGCATGCGGGTAAGCTTGCGGCTCATCTTCCCGGGAAAAACCCAGACACAGGTTTAAACCGACATCACAACGAGACTGCATCAGACCCAGTGCGGCATACCAGGACTCCGCTTGCTGGGCTTCCGTTTCGCCCTGTTCCTCCATGTCCTGTCTGAGTTTACTGAGGAGTTTGTCCAGTATCTGTGAGAGCTGTGAAAAACTCAAATAAAGTATGCCGGTGGCTTCTCGTAATTCCGGCGTTAGCCTGCCGTAAGGAAAGGTATATTGGCTCTGCTGGCCAGCAGCATGCTTGGCGGCACTTTCCAACTGTTCAAACATAAGCAGGTTTTCCTGTACTTTCTGACGCAGCTCCAGTACGGCGGCATCGGCTTTTTCCAGCAAATCCTGATAAGCCTTATCGGCCTGATTCTGCAGGCTTACCAGGAGGCGTCGGGCCTGATCAAGCCAGCGCAGGCTTTGTCGCAGGGACAGGCTGTTTGAGAAATGTGAAACTCCTTTTTGGGGCAGATGATGTGCCTCATCGAAGATATAGATAGTATCGGCAGGATGCGGCAGGATAGCACCTCCCCCGAGATTCAAATCCGCCAGAACCAGGTCCTGATTGGCAACAATGCATTCACTTTGCTGAATTTTTTGCCTGGCCTTGAAAAAAACGCAATCCTTGAATTGCGAACAGCGGCTGCCTGAGCACTGTCTAGGTTCAACAGAAACGGCACGCCATTGCAGGTTATCCAGCTGCTCGGGCCAGTCATCACGCTCTCCCTGCCAGCGGCGCTCGGTCAGTGCCTCCTGCATACGCTGATAGAGTGCTTTATCGATACTCTGTTCACTGTCGATCTCGATACCAAACAATTCCTGCATGGCCCCTTCACTGGCATTTTCCTTCAGCAGGTTATCGAGACGTGATAAACACACATAGCGCCCCCTGCCCTTGGCCAGGCTCGTACTGAAAGTCAGATCGGTATTTGCCTGTAACTCCGGAATATCCTTGAACAGGAGCTGCTCCTGCAATGCCACGGTTGCTGTTGCAATGACAAGTTGTTTTCCCAGCGCCCTGGCAATTGGCAGCGCAGCAATGAGATAGGCGATGGTTTTGCCGGTACCGGTACCGGCTTCAATTACACAAATGGGTGGCTGAGTCAGCTTCTCACCGCTATGATCTTCCAGCTGAATCTGAGCCAGAGACTTTGCTATCTCAGCAATCATCAGCTTCTGCCCGTAACGTGCCTGCAAGCCCCTGCTCTGCAGGTACTGGGTGTAATAAAACTGAATCTCTTCCTTAAGATGATCGGGGAGCATTAGCTGGAAGGAGCATGTGCCTCAATGGCTTTTGGCAATAACAGGGTTAGCATACATCGTCAGTATATAGGGTTTCAGGTGACTTGCCTGTGAGGCCAGTCTGGCCTGGAAAATAGATTTTTGTCTGGCCAGTTCGGCCTCGCTCAGATTGAAAATGTCACACAGGTCATATTGCTTTTCCAAACCCGGTTTGAGGGCAAAATAGGCTAAATAATTACTCGGGTGCAGACGGTAATTCTTGATCACCTGCGAGTCAATCAGGGCTGCCACTTCTTCTTCAGTAACCTCTTTACCGAGTCGCAGAGGCTGACCAAAGGCAACATGTATATCACCCTTTTTGCCTACCATACCAGCCAGAATACTCTGTATGTCGGAGTTTTCATTTTTTTCAAATTTTCCCTGGGTATCAATGGCATAGAGCTCTTCAGCCTTGTATCCATCACAGGGGTCCAGACCATAGGATATGGCAACCGGCACAATGTTCAGAGTATTGATGGTTTCAGCCAGGCTGAGCTTGCTGCCCTTGTCCCGCTCGGCCAGGTGCAGCATTTTGATAATGGCGGATTCGGTCCTGTCTATAGCATTTTTTGCACGGCCTTCACGCTGGGCAATCCAGACATTCTCGCCACTGGCAATACAATAGTGGATATACGCCGACAACTGCTTACTGGCTTTGAGTTTCTCACGCCCCTGAACACCTCGCTTGACCAGAAAACTTTTATTGAGGCGCATCAGGTCTGATAGAAAAGGGCGTTTTAGAAGATTGTCACCAATAGCAATCTGCAAGGTAGAGAAGCCGTGATGATAAAGCACATAATTGACCAGCGCCGGGTCCATGGTGATATCACGATGGTTACTGATGAAAAGATAATTCTGGCTACTATCGAGCTTATCCAGTCCAGACTTTGTTAGGCTGGTGGTTGTATTTTCAATCAACTTATCCAGGTATTTTTCAACAATGATCTGTACGCCATATATATTTTGTACATGCGCCGTTTCACGTTTGAGGTAATACTGGACAATTTTGACAACCATGGGCGGAAACAAGGCATACCAGCGTGGATAGCGAAATCTGGCAATTGCAGCAATGAATTCCGGATCTTGCAATATCGAATCAACTATGGGCCGTACCTCGTGATCAAGGTAGGGTCTGATGTCTTCAAAATCTTGCATCAAAAATCAATTCCTGTCTGAAGTTGAGGAGAATTTTAAATCACACGAAGGAATAAGGGAAAACATCTGCCTGTTCCCAGACCGCAGGTGAATATCGGCTCAGGTGAAAAACTGCTGTCGAACTTCCACGAAAAGTAAAAAACTGAATAAGATCAAGCACACAGTTAACAAACTCTTGGTCAGCCAGCTGTTGGCATAGTCGCCCAACCACTTTTTCGAGCTGTTCATCACCAGCAGCAATGCGGCCACCAATGGCATAAAAAATGCGCCCAGAACGGCATAAAAAATAACCACCCATACCGGCCTGCCCCAGGTCAAGAGCAGCATGGGCATAAAACAAAGGTAAACCAGGTACCCCCGGTAAGCAGGCGATTTGCTTATACTTTCCGGCGTTTCCAGCAAGTTTTTCTGATCTTTCAGGTGATAGTAAAAATTGGCAAACATATAGGGTACGCCATGCCAGACACCAATCAGTGAACTGATTGCTGCTCCCCAGAAACCAAAGAGGAATATCCATTTTCCGGTCTCACCAAGCACAGGCACCAGCTGGTCTGCAATGGCCAGGGCAATCCCGCTGCCGGTGACATCCTCGACATCAACACCAGCGGCGACCAGCATGATAGCCAGTCCAAATATTCCTGTCAGCACATAGGCCGTTCCAAGATCGACACGCATTGCAGACATATTATCCGTTGTCTGCCAGCCCGCTTCCTTCATCCAGTACGAATAACTCAAAATGGTAGCACTGCCTCCGACTCCGCCAATCACGCCAAACACAAAGACCATGCTACCTTCTGGCAGCCTGGGTGAAAAAATACCTCGCAGGACTTCGCTTGCCGGCGGCATGACCATGAAGGCACAAAACAGGATGCAGACAAACATCAGTCCAATAAATATCTTCATGAGGGTTTCCAGGAAGAAATAACCGCCATTCCAGACCAGAATAAAGGCAAGTAGACCCTGAATGGCACTCCACTGGGCAACTGACAAGACCGGAAAAAATGCATAGGCGACCAGTCCCGATGTCGTCATCATGGCTGCTGCCACCATGAAGGTCCAGATCAGCAGATAAATCCCGAAGTAGATAGGTACAATTTTGGGCATATCATCTATCCAGCCCTCCAACAGAGTTCTGCCGGTGACCAGCTGCCAGCGCCCAATGCCCTCAGTCAGACAGAATTTCAGCACACTGCCAATAATCACTGCCCACAGCAGACTGGCGCCATAATTGGCCCCTGCCGCTGAAGCGGCGACAATATCACCACCACCCAGGCCGGTCGCGGCGACGACTATGCCCGGACCCACCATATGGTAAATCTCCTTCAGTCTCATCGTGCCTCAATCCCCAAATCATTGCATAAGCGTGCAATGTACTGTGTTAGCTCTTCCAGTACTAGTTTTTGTGCTGGCTTGGAGTTTTTTATTTTTTCATCAATTCTGCTAAGCACCGCCTGAACACTTCTGTCCTTATCTACCGGATTGAGAACTTTTTCTCGGCAATATATAAGCCAGCGGGCTCTTTCTGCTGGGCTTATACTGTCCGGAAAATTTCTGCAACGGTATCGGAAAAGTAATTCCGGCAGACGCGTATCATTCCATTCACGCTGAAAGCTGGCTAGTTCCTCTGCATCTAACTGAAGTACTTGTGACATGCCCTGGCGATCATATTGATCAAAGAAGCCACCGCTGTAGAGCATCCGATCCGGGTTACTTTCCTCGGGATACTGCCTGCTGAACACCTGGCCCAGTTTCTCCTGCAGGCCACTTTTTTCCAGCAGAATCTGACGATGTTCTTCGCATTGCGCCAGATCAATCTCATAGCGCTGCATGATTTCTTTGGTGAGTACACTCAGCGGTGCCAGTGCCGGACAGCGGTTGCTGTGCAAGGTTTTCAGCGCAATTTGCTGGTTTCCTTCAGGCAGTTCTGCACTGGGTGTAAACAACCTATACTGAATCGTCTCAATGCTTTCCTCAATCCATTGCCGGGGATCCTGGCTCAGATCGTAAACAATAAAGCCATTTGGGTTGCCCGGATCCAGCATTAAAGGAATTACCGGTGCCATGCAGGCGCGACTGGCAGGATAACGTGAAGAAATATGTAACACGGGTTCGGCCTGCTTTAGGTCAAGCATCGCCAGCACTGCATGTTTATCACGCAAGCGGTAGTAAAAATCATAGAGCTTTGCCTGTTTCTCACGGACCAGTTTAGCCATTGAAATCGTCGCATAAACATCTGACAGGGCATCATGAGCCCCTTCATGGCTGATCCTGTTGGCTTCGGTCAGGGCTTCTAGCCTGAAACTTGTCGCCCCATCCTCCCTGAGTGGCCACTTTATGCCCTCAGGTCGCAGGGCATGACACATTCGCAGTAAATCAATAATGTCCCATCTAGAATTACCATTTTTCCATTCTCGCTCATAGGGATCATAGAAATTTCGGTAAAAAAGCTGACGCATCACCTCATCATCAAAGCGCAGGTTATTATAACCGGCCACACAGGTACCCGGTTCCGAGAATTCTGCCTGAATTCTAGCGGCAAACTCGGCTTCTTTTAGACCTTTTTGTTCTGCCAGCTTAGGAGTAATACCGGTAATCAGGCAGGCTTCCGGTTGGGGTAGGGTATCAAGGCTCGGTTGGCAATAGAGCAGCAGTGGCTCGTCAATGACATTTAGCTGTTCATCGGTTCGGACCCCGGCAAACTGGCAGGCACGATCTTGTTGAGGGTCACTTCCAAATGTTTCTAGGTCATACCAATAAATAGATTTTTCCATTTGCAAAGTAAACCCCAGATAAGCCATTTATCACGATTGTGATTTAGCAAACAGCCCCACATCATTTAGACTTTATTATAGGATATTCACCGGATTGAATATATTAGACTTTTGATAACACTATGATACTAATTTTTCACTTTCTACAATGGCTTCAAATAGATAAGCATGGCTTAGTGCTCTGATCATAGCCATCAAAAACTCAAGAAATTAGCAATGAACAAGACCTTGAATCTGATAGCAGAACATAGTGAAGCTGGTTTGAAGACTTAAACCATTGCCCAGAAGATGGATAAACCGTCAGTAAGCTATATTACTTGTTTGGTGATCTCGGCCAGTTCTTGTTTTTTGTCTTTTGTGGAAGAATTCTTGATATGGGCCTTAATGAAATCAAGCAAAGCCTCGTCTACCTTGAGAATAAAATTGATTATCATGCTAGCAATTACATGTAGCTTGCCCAGGAAACACCCTATTATTTAAGAATTCATGTATACGGAAAAGTTGGAACACTCATCAGAAGCCCAAATTGTATTTGGATAAGTACCGGGCGCACTTTTTTTTGTTTATAGAAACCTTTAATGGGGTTATCTAAGATAAGAAACTAACCTCAAAGGCTGGCTGAATCAGCTGGGTTACTATATAGGGTATGAGGATCTTACTGCTAACAAACAAGCTTCCCATGCTGAGAGTGAATAGCCCCTAAAGTATTATTCAATACCTCGTAAAAGATTATTTGATCAGGCTGAAATACTATGCTGCTTTATCACTATCAAGTTCATAATTTGATCATGGTCACTCGCATATAATTTCCTTTAGTAGCTGTTAGTAGTAATATTTGCTATGACTACATGACTGATGGAATGATTTCTCTGCATGAATTTTCTGGGTTCGCATATCCTCTCTATCGATCAGTTTGATACCAAAGACGTAGAGAAACTTTTTACCATTGCCGACCAGATGGAACCCTATGCCCATCGTGAACTGAAAACACGGGTCCTTGAAGGAGCGATTCTCGGCGCTTTATTTTTTGAGCCCAGCACTCGAACACGTATCAGCTTTGGCTGTGCCTTTAATCTGCTAGGAGGGGAGGTCCGTGAAACCAGCTCGATCAAGTCAAGTGCACTCGCTAAGGGCGAATCACTTTATGACACGGCCCGTGTCATAAGCGGGTATAGCGATATTATTGCCATGCGCCATCCAATGAACGGTTCGGTCGAGGAGTTTTCCAGAGCAAGCCGGGTGCCGGTCATCAATGCTGGCGATGGGTCAGCTGAACATCCTTCGCAGGCCTTGCTGGATCTATACACCATCAAAAAAGAACTGAAGATCAAGAATGACTTTAACGGGCTAAATATTGCAATGGTTGGCGATCTTCGATATGGCCGTACGGTTCACTCACTGTGTAAATTATTGAAACTCTACAGGAACATTTCATTTACACTGATTTCACCCCTTGAATTAAAAATGCCCGAAGCGATTGTAGAAGAATTGCGCGAAGCGGGTCATGAGGTAACCGAAACCGAGGACATGGAAACAGGCCTGCATGATAAACATATGGTTTACCTCACGCGTATTCAAGAAGAACGCTTCAGCTCTCAGGAAGAAGCCGATATCTATCGAGGTCGATTTCGGCTGAACCAGTCAATATATACCGCGTACTGCCAGCCGAATACCGTCATCATGCATCCCCTGCCCAGGGACTCCCGTGCCGAAGCCAATGAGCTGGATAACGATTTAAATCAGCACCCAAGTCTAGCTATATTTCGACAAACGGATAATGGTGTACTGATTCGCATGGCCTTGTTTGCCCTATTGCTGGGTGTTGAAAATGACATACACAAAACCAGCAGCAAAGTACACTGGTACACTGACAGACGATTTTAAAGCAGGAGTTTCATATAGAGTTAAAAGATCTTTTCAAAGTCATGGCCCATATGAACAATGGCTATGATTTCGATCTATTGGAAGCGTACGCGACATTTATAGCAACGCGCTCACAACATCACAAGTCACTTCGCTCTGTCTGATTCTAATCAATGCCTACAACAACGTGCGGCTGAAAGTTGGAGCTTGATTGATACCATTTGAAGACTGATTCCAGATCTAGTGTTCTCTAGTGGCATTAAATTGTATATCAGGCCAGCGCTCCTGGGTCAGATTAAGGTTAACACGCGTAGGCGCCAGGTAGCTCAGATGACCGCCACTATCCAGGGCCATATTTTCCGGCGCCTTGCGTTTGAATTCCTCCAGCTTGGCCGGGGTCTCACTGCTTAGCCAGCGCGCAGTGACAATATTGACAGGTTCATAGACACAATCCACCTTGTACTCATCTTTCAGGCGATAGGCCACCACGTCGAACTGCAGCACTCCAACTGCTCCTATAATAAGGTCATTGTTGGCCAGTGGCATGAATACCTGTGTTGAGCCCTCCTCAGACAACTGATTCAGGCCTTTTTGCAATTGCTTAAGTTTTAAAGGGTCTCTCAATCGAATGCGCTTGTAGAGCTCGGGAGCAAAATGGGGAATCCCGGTAAACTGCAGTGACTCTCCCAGGGTAAAGGTATCACCGATCTGAATGGTACCGTGATTATGCAGCCCAAGAATATCACCTGAGACAGCATATTCTGCCAGCTCGCGTTCCCCGGCTAAAAAGGTGACTGCATCACTAACACGAACTTCCTTGCCTAAGCGAATATGTTGCATTTTCATGCCTTTCTCGTAGGTTCCAGAACAGACCCTGAGGAAGGCGATACGATCGCGGTGTTTCGGATCCATATTGGCCTGAATTTTAAACACAAAACCGCTGAAGCTTTCCTCATAGGGATCCACAAGACGACTTTGCGTTTCCCTCGCCAATGGTGCTGGTGCCCATTGGACAAAATCATCTAGCAGAGCTTCTACCCCGAAATTAGTGAGTGCCGATCCAAAAAAAACCGGTGTTTGTGTGCCCGCCATAAAGGCCGTGTGGTTAAACTCATGGCTGGCGCCCTTAACCAGTTCAATCTCGTCGCGGAACTCAGCAGCATAGAGGCCTAGATAGGCCTCCGCTTCAGCGCTAGTCAGACCCTGAATTTTTTTTACTTCATGCACTGCACTTTCCTGCCCATGGACAAAGCAGTAAATGGTATCCGTGTAGAGGTTATAGATGCCCTTGAAAGCCTTACCCATGCCCAGTGGCCAGTAAATAGGCGCACACTCAATCTTGAGAATATTTTCGACTTCATCCAGCAATTCAATCGGGTCCTTGATATCTCTGTCCATTTTGTTGATGAAGGTAAAAATTGGTGTAGCTCGCAAGCGGCATACATCCATGAGCTTAATGGTACGTTCTTCCACCCCTTTTGCACCATCAATCACCATCAATACCGAATCTACAGCAGTCAAGGTACGATAGGTATCTTCAGAAAAATCCTCATGGCCAGGGGTATCGAGCAGGTTCACCACCCGCCCATGATAGGGAAACTGCATGACAGAAGAGGTCACTGAAATGCCTCGCTCTTTCTCCATGCTCATCCAGTCTGAAGTGGCATGACGGTCAGACTTTCTGCCTTTGACCGTGCCTGCCTTCTGGATGACTTTGCCGTACAGGAGCAATTTCTCGGTAATAGTGGTCTTTCCAGCATCAGGGTGGGAAATAATTGCAAAGGTACGCCGTTTGGCGACTTGGGCCTTGAAGTTTGCCATAGATATTGCCAGAAATTATGCTAGGGAAAGGTGGCCATCATTGTAGGCTTATTAATGCAGTACATCCTGCACGCTGGGACCATCGCTGGAATAAATGGGATGCAGTACCTGGTGGCGTTTAACCATCAAAACATCATGTTGACATATCTGAATAAACTCATCATCCACCCGGATAGAAAATTCGTCTAGCATGACGCAAACCACGTCATCACTCTGTGTATCAACGATTATGGCACGTTTAAAACCATTCAAGGTGTGTAGACTGACCTCTGTGCCCAGATCAAGATTGGTATATACCTTCTCGGTTCCATTACTTTGCGTCAGTATCTGTTCACCGGATTGCACCAACCCAAAACCCGCAGCAGCAACAATCTGGACGATTTCAATCGTTTGTGGATCACTCAAATCGACCCTGACAGACTGCCCGCCAGGAACCTGTAAATCACCATGCTGATTGAAAATCAGCTTCAGAAACAGGCTGATATCCTCTTCGTTCCATTCCAGCACTTCTTCCTGTTCAGTATCCATGGCTTCACTAGCTAAGCTGAGCACGTCAGTTTCAATGATATGTTCCAGGCGTCTGTCGCCCTGATTGAAAGGAACCACCATGGTAACCATACAAAGTCCGTCACCGCTTTCGTCACTTAAACGCCACAAGAAAGGAATGCTTTGATTCAACTCTACCATTGAATATGAGGGGACCACTGGACTAAATAAATATAAACTATATTCAAGTATAGCACTGGAAAATTGACAAGCTCCACGCCTATTAATGATAAATAATATGCGTCAAGGGACTGCAAGCGATTACCCGCCTTTATACCTGGTTTATAAATTTTCTCCACAAGTTCTGTGGATAAGTTTGTGCATAATCCCTCCTGAATGGCTCTTAGTAGCGTAAAAACCTAATCAGCGCTTAATGTGGTTAAAAATTAACCAATTATTTTTCCTTATTTTTCAATAATTTATTTTATAAAAATCTTAAAGGATCAAATATGCCTTTATTTATAGTCTTTCCTACAGAGCACTGCGATTTGTGCATAAAATAACGTACTATTTGCAATTTTTATATTAGTTAAAGCTTAAAAGGCTGTTATTTAAAGGGTATTTCTGAGTGAGATAAATATTTATTCTCAGCAGCTGCTCATAGTCGGTCGGCCCAATAAAAGCGTTCTTTATGCCATCGTGCTCGAGGGTTCGCATGCCATCCTTGAGTTGCTCTCCTTCTTGCTTGCTCGCAGCTAAATTGATTTGCATTTTGTTTCAGAAGTTTACGCTGATTTTATTACAGTTTATGTTAACATTTTGCCATTATGGTAAGCATAAGTATCCTCTCACGCCATGCTTTTAAGAAATCAACAAAGCCTGCTCACAACAACTTTTAAAATTCTTTGGCTTTCTTGCATTCTAGTTTGTGGGACTATACCTGGCACGCTTGCCTCTGAGTACCCGGCATTGAGTGCTGCTGAAAAGGCTTGGGTAGGCCAGCAGATTTTCAATAATGAATGCGCTTCAAGACTTGAGTGCTTAAGCAGCTGGAATTCCAGCGAAGCATTCCCCTCGATGGGGATCGGCCATTTCATCTGGTACAGCGAAGGGCAGGATGAAATTTTTGAAGAAAGTTTCCCAGAGCTTCTGCAATATTTTGTATCCCGGGGCATTGATCTGCCGGCATGGATTATTGATACCAATTTCACAGCGCCTTGGCAAAGCCGTAACGAATTTCTGAATGAACTACAGGGTGCACGCTTACAGGAATTGCGAGAGTTGCTTGCCAGCACCATGACTGAGCAGACTGAATTTATGATCGATCGTTTCGATGCTGCATTAAATAAGATACTTGCGGCTTCGACGCAGCAGGACCAGGGTGAGATTGAAGAAAAATTTCTTGCTGTTGCCCATTCACATGCACCATTTGGACTCTATGCCTTGATTGATTACGTAAACTTCAAGGGAGAAGGTATTTCAAGCAATGAACAATATGCTGGTCAGGGCTGGGGCCTGTTACAGGTTTTACAACAGATGCCGGCTGATGAACAGCCCCTGCCTGCCTTCGTGGATGCTGCCAGATATATCTTGCAGCAACGGGTTGCCCATGCGCCAGCTAACCGAAATGAAGCACAGTGGCTTGCAGGCTGGATGAAACGCCTGGACAGCTATTTGCCCCCTCTTTATGAGCAGGGGCGCTAGATGGCTTACGAGCGTAACAATATTCAGGAATTATCTGCCTATATTCCGGGAGAGCAGCCCGAAAGCGCTACTGTGATCAAACTGAACACCAATGAAAACCCTTTTCCACCGGGACCGGCTGTAGAAAAAGTGCTAGGTAATCTGCAGGCAAGCGCATTAAGACGTTATCCACCTCCAACGGCAAAAGAACTACGTGAAAGTATTGCTCGTCTAAATGGTGTTGATGAGAAACAGGTAATCGTCACCAATGGCGGTGATGAGCTGTTACGCCTGGCAATCGCGACCTTCGTGGAAACCGATGAAGCGATTGCAGTGGTGGAACCCACCTATACTCTCTATGAGACGCTGGCAAAGGCGCATGGTTGCGGCTTTATCCAGTTTCACCTTGAAGAAGACTGGTCATTACCGCAGAAGCTGGCCGAGAATCTTAATGCCAGCGGGGCCAAACTATGTTTCATCCCCAATCCGCATGCCCCGTCCGGCACCCTCACCGACGCCGCCAGTTTGGCTACCCTTGCACAGCAGTTTAAAGGCGTCCTGCTGATTGATGAGGCCTATGTGGATTTTGTAGATCCGCAACTGAAACATGACTGCATTGCCCTGCTCTCACAGTGTGACCGAGTACTGCTCCTACGCACATTCAGCAAAGGTTATTCGCTGGCCGGCCTGCGCATAGCCTATGGCCTGGGTTCAAAGGCACTGATCGATCCTCTCTATAAAACCAAGGATTCATATAACACAGATTACATTGCCCAGAAACTTGCCCAGGCCGCCATAGAAGATCAGGATTATGCGAGACGTACCTGGTCTTTTGTCATTGAGCAACGCAGAATTTTACAGGCAAGTCTTGAATCAC
>JAYQVM010000027.1:0-19045 GCA_038148435.1 Gammaproteobacteria bacterium
CTGCAAGACAGTCAGACTGTCATATAGTGTCAGATTGACATTGGACCGGCCAACGACACCGACTATTCCACACATGCTTTATCCCCTTTTATATTTTTCTCAAATTAATCACGCAAGTGCCCCTGGAGCGGACTCTTGAGTCTGATAATCCAGCAAAGACTCAAGATAATCTACAACAAGCATTAGGCGTGGTACCAGTTCTGAATCCTGGTACCAGTTTTTACTGAACTGAAACGGGCTGGTTAAAAATAATATTAGCAGTACGATAATCAATCCACGAAACAGTCCAAAAACTGAACCAAGTACCCGATCAATACTGTGTAATCCAATTTTGGCAGTCAAACTCGAGATAATATTGCCGAGCAAGGCACCGGTAAACATCACGAGGACAAAAAGAAGCGCTGAAGCTAGAAAGCGCCTGGCTGTTGCATTCTCCAATATGCCTGGCATCAAATCTGCCAGCGGGGCACTATAAAAACCAGCAATCAGGACAGCGACGACCCAGGAAGCAAAAGAAAACGCTTCTTTCACGAATCCTCGCCAGAATCCAAGTAAAAAAGAGATAAATATAACAATCAGAATAACAATATCTGCTATCGTCACATATCTTCCTGAATGTCACTAGTTTGAGCTAATTCCAAAATCAACAATGATGCCTTCCAGTTCAAATGTTTCTACCAAATCACGTTGAAGAACATCGGCTTCATCCCGAGTCAGAACCGGCCCGACAAATACTGCACTCAAGACTCCTTGGTCACGAGCGACCTGCTCAATATAAGCTCGATATTCCTGACTTAACAGACGATTTAGCAGGTTTTGTGCATTTTCTGCATCAGCAAACAAACCCAAGCGGACACTCCAGGCCTGCGGGAGACCCCTAGCATCTAGCATCGGTAACGCAGGTGTCGCATCAACTATTGAAGCAGCCTGCTGCTCGACGCTACTGTCTTCAGATCCAGCACTCACCATAAGACTTTCTGCTTCATTCATATCTGGTAACGTATCACTGATAATGGCAGGGCGAAGCGGCAAAATTTGCAAAGGCTCGGGGAATGGCGGTGCTTCGGGAATACGAACATTCATTTCAGGTTGTGATATGCCCTCACCATCTAGGAGGATCGGCAAAAATATAATGGCAAGACAACCCAGTAGAATTGTACCAACTAGTCTTTGTTTAATTACCTCATTCAAAGTAACTCCTGCACCGCTGCTACCGTATAAAAAGATCCGGTTACTAGAAGGATTTCACCAGCTGCCAAGGAAGATTGTGCTGCCAGAAAAGCTTCTTTGATTGTTGTAAAAGCCTTAAGTGGACTCTGCCCCATTGACTCAAGGGTATTATATAGTATTTTTGCCGAAGAACCTCTCCTGTTTGCCAGACCTGCCACATACCAAGCTTCGACCTTTGGAGCCAGTATTTTAATGGCCTGCTGATGATCTTTGTCCTGCAACATAGCCAACACTAAGGTCACCTTGCGTGAGGGAAAATACCTGCGTAGATTCTCCACACATAATTGCATAGCATGCGGATTATGCGCCACATCTAATATAAGGGTATGCGTTTTACGTTCAATGATTTGAAATCGGCCGGGTATGAACACATTACGCCAGGCCTTTTCTATAGCTCGTGCACTCAGCTTTAGCTTGAAATGAAAAAAAGCCTGTAGTGCCAAGGCTGCATTGCAGGGAAACAATCCAGGCAGCGACTGTGTGCTGCAGGCAAGATTCAGACCAAGCGCTGCTCCTGTTCCATCCCTGCCCTGCCAGTGAAGTCCGCCTGCCTTTAGTTCTACCTGAAAGTCACGTCCATATTGATACACTGGTGCATTAAGTTTGCGGGCTTGCTGTCTGATCGATATTGGCAAATCAACTTCACCGTAAAGAAGCGTTTTACCCTGACGCATGATACCTGCCTTTTCCAGACCAATCTGTTCACGATTATCACCAAGCCATTCGGTATGATCCAGAGCAATGTTGGTAATCAAAGCAAGGTCAGTATCTAGCAAGTTGACCGCATCCAGACGACCGCCCAGCCCCACCTCCAGCACCAGAAAATCTAGTCCATGTTCGGTAAAGATCAACATGGCCGCCAATGTCCCAAATTCAAAATAAGTCAGGCTTACATCAGCGCGAGCCGACTCGATGCGCTCAAAGGCCGCGCAGATTTCCTCATCACCAGCTATCCGGCCGTTTATGAGAATACGTTCATTGTAAAACAGCAGATGCGGGGAACGATAAAGACCAACGGTTTGCCCCGATTCCCGCAACAGGGCCTCCAGTAATGTGGCGGTGGAACCTTTACCATTAGTGCCTGCAATGGTAATTTTATTTGTTCTTACCAAATCAATCTTCAGCCTATCAGCCACCTCTCGAATTCTTTCCAGTCCTAAATCAATAGCACAAGGATGCAAAGTCTCCAGGTACTGCAACCAGGCTGCTAAATTCATGCTGATAATGTTGGACTCCTGACCAGACTCAGGCCTGATCAGTATGGAATCGGTACATAAACTTGCTTATCAAACCACTAATACGCGTGCGCAACTCTTTACGATGCATGATAGAGTCAATTGCCCCATGAGCCAGGAGGAACTCAGAACGCTGGAAACCTTCCGGCAAATTTTCACGAACCGTCTGGCGAATGACATCCTGGCCGGCAAAACCGATCAGAGCATTAGGTTCTGCAATATTAAGATCGCCTAGCATTGCCAGACTGGCTGAAACGCCTCCATAAACTGGATCAACTAGCACTGAGATATACAGCAGTCCCTGCTGCTTCATACGCTCCAAGGCGGCAGAAGTTTTTGGCATCTGCATCAATGAAATCAGGGCTTCCTGCATACGCGCCCCTCCACTAGTCGCAAAACAGATTAGAGGCAGTTTTTCCTGCAGGCAGGTGTTGACGGCAAGCACAAATTTCTCTCCCACCACCGCCCCCATGGAACCGCCGATAAAACCAAATTCAAAAGCCGCTGCGACCACCGCTTTACCTTTCAGTTTTCCTTTTATTACCACTAGGGCATCATTTTCACCGGTCGATTTTTTGGCTGCCTGTAATCTATCCTTGTAGCGCTTAAGATCCTTGAATTTAAGAATGTCATTGGGTTCAATATCTGCACCTAATTCTTGACGGTCATCCTTATCGAGGAAGATGTCGAGTCGACGACGGGCATTGATGCGCAAATGATGATCACACTTGGGACATACATCCATATTTTCTTCCAAGTTAGAGCTATAAAGCACTGCATCACAACGGGGACAGCGTTTCCATAATCCCTCAGGAATGGAACTTTTCTTGGCAACGGCACTAGTTTTAACCTTGGAAGGTAGGATTCTTTCAATCCAACTACTCATAACGACCTACTTTATTTAGCGTAAGTTATCCATAGATTCGCGCATCTGGGCGATCAGGCTGACATGCTTGAGCAGATCCTCTTCAGAATAGCTACGCTCATCATCCAATTCTGCAATAAGATTCACCAACGCGCTACCAACAACGACACCATCGGCTATTTCAGCCATCGCTGCAGCTGTTTTAGGATCCTTAATACCAAATCCAATGCCGATCGGTAAATTGCAATACTGCCTTAATTCGGCAACTTTGGCAGAAACTGAATCAATATCGAGGTGCGATGCCCCGGTCACCCCTTTAAGTGAGACATAATAGACATAGCCACTGCTGAGCTCACAGATTTTTCTGGCCCGAGCTTCACTGGTCCCTGGTGCGACAAGGAAGACACAGTCCAACCCTACCTGAAGTGATGCCTCTAATAGCGCATGCGCCTCTTCCGGCGGCATGTCCACGATCAAAATTGCATCAACCCCGGCAGTTTGAGCCTCTGAAGCAAAAGCTTCATACCCCATGCGCTCGATAGGGTTCAGGTAACCCATCAGTACCACAGGTGTCTCACTGTCTCGTTCACGAAAGCGGCCTACCAGCTTCATTACAGCCCTAAGGCTGGTTTGTTTTCGTAAAGCCCTTTCCACAGCTCGTTGAATCACTGGACCATCTGAGGCGGGATCAGTAAAGGGGAAACCCAACTCAATAATATTGGCACCAGATTCCACCAGGGCATGCATAAGACCCAGAGTGGTATCTAGGTTGGGATCCCCGGCTGTCAGGTAGGGAATCAGGGCTTTACGACCCTGTTCGCTGAGCTGAGTAAAACAAGTACGCAGTCGGCTCATAAAATCTTTTCCTTTTAAACAACAATTCTGTCAATCTGAGCGACAGTGTGAATATCTTTGTCGCCTCGACCAGATAGATTAATCAGCATAATATGCTCAGAGGATAAATCCGGTGCGGCTTTCATGGCGTAAGCTAGGGCATGACTAGATTCAAGCGCTGGAATGATGCCTTCCTTGCGCGTCAAAAAACGAAAGGCTTCAAGTGTTTCATCATCAGTTACCGCGGTGTACTCCACCCGGTTGATATCCTTCAGCCAAGCATGTTCCGGACCTACACCTGGATAATCAAGACCTGCTGAAACAGAGTGGGTATCTAGAATCTGGCCGCTCTCATCATTCATCAAATAAGTACGGTTGCCGTGCAAAACCCCGGGCTTTCCGGTACATAACGGCGCTGCATGCTTGCCAGTATCAATTCCCAGGCCGCCTGCCTCGACACCGATCATTTTCACTTTACTGTCACCAAGAAAGGGGTAAAAAAGACCAATAGCATTTGAACCGCCACCAACACAAGCAACCAAGGAATCGGGCAAGCGACCAAATTGTTCCAAACTCTGCTGTTTGGCCTCCCGGCCGATAATGCTCTGAAAGTCCCTAACCATCATCGGATAAGGGTGCGGGCCCGCAACAGTTCCGATAATATAGTAGGTACTATCAACATTGGTTGCCCAGTCTCTCAGGGCTTCGTTCAGGGCATCCTTGAGTGTTCTGGAACCTGAGTCCACCTCAATAACTTCAGCACCCAGCAGCTTCATTCGATACACATTGGCCGCCTGACGCTTAGTATCTTCGGAGCCCATAAAGACATGACATTCAAGACCAAGACGGGCTGCAATAGTTGCCGTTGCTACACCGTGCTGTCCGGCACCGGTTTCAGCAATGATACGAGTTTTACCCATAGCCTTGGCCAACAGGGCCTGACCGATAGTATTATTAACCTTGTGGGCCCCAGTATGGTTCAAATCCTCGCGTTTCAAGTAAATCTGAGCGCCTCCAAGAACCTTGCTCATGTTGGCGGCATGATACAGCGGTGAAGGGCGCCCCACGAAATATTTCAGATCAGAGTGGAATTCATCCCAGAAAGCCTGATCATGTTTTAGCCGGGAGTAGACTTGAATCAGCTCCTCCAAGGCGGGCATCAGGGTTTCACCTACAAAAATACCCCCATATTGGCCAAAATGGCCATGCTCGTCAGGACCACTGTAGAGCTCCTTCATATCAAGTTCAGACACTGTTTACCTCGTTTATAAACTGACTAATTTTATTTACCGACTTAAGCCCTGGGCTTTCTTCAACGCCGGAACTGACATCTACAGCATAGGGACGTACCTGTGTAATGGCCTGCCTGACATTCCCCGCATTCAGACCACCAGCCAAAATGAGAGGGGGCAGATCCGAGCCTAAAACCTCCAAGGTACTCCAGTCAAAGCGTTCACCGGTACCGCCTGCTTGTTCTGGATGCCAGGTATCCAGCAACAAGGCCGCTGCTGTTTTATAGGGAGTGACTGCCTGGATCAGATCCATGCCCTGTTTGACCCGTATAGCTTTTAGATAGGGTCGGTCAAAGGCCTCGCAATAAGCGACAGATTCCTCACCATGGAACTGTAGATAATCAAGTTTGAAACTGGAGCATACAAGCTCAACATCTTCAGCTGAGGCATCCGCAAATAGGCCGACTTTGCTGACAAATGCGGGAACGATATCCCCTATTCGTATAGCCTGTTCCAGGCTTAGATAACGAGGGCTGGAAGGATAAAAGACAAATCCTAACGCATCCGCACCAAAGCCAACAGCAGCCGTTGCGTCTTCTGCGCGAGTAATTCCACAAATTTTTACTCTTGTTCGTTGTATTTTCATGGCTAAAAGCACAAAGAATAAGTGTATTATTCTAGCAAATTCTAGACCTGTGCGCCTTTAAAAAATGGCATCAGCCAAGGGCTTTTTGGCAGTTCATATTGATCGGGATAGTCGACTTCTAGCAGATACAAACCATCAGCAGAAGCAGTAATACCCGCAGCATTCCTATCCTTTTGTTCAAGCACCTGTTTAAGCCATTTAGGGTCTCTCAGTCCCTCTCCTACCTCAAACAATGAGCCAACTATATTTCTGACCATATGCAACAAAAAAGCATTGGCCTTGATGTCAACCCAGATAAAATCACCTTCACGCTCAACACGAACATGATTGACATAGCGCATCGAGGTAGATGATTGACACCCTGCGCCACGAAAACTGCTGAAATCCAGCTCACCAAGTAAACATTGTGCTGCCTCATGCATGGCTTGTTCATCAAGTACTTTATAATGCCAATGAGCCAAACTGTGAAGAAGACCCGAACGTACCTGGTGGTTGTATATCAGGTATGCATAGCGTCTACTTATAGCTGAAAACCTTGCATGAAATTCTGCGGGCATTGCTTTAGCCCAACGTACCCTTATCTGCGGCAGTAATAGAGCATTACAACCTCTAACCCAGGCTTTGAGGGGCCTGACACTATCAGTATCAAAGTGGACGATCTGAGCACTGGCATGCACACCTCGGTCGGTTCGTCCTGCACAGTGTAGTCTCACTTGCTGATTTGCAACTTGAGATACTGCTCTTTCTAGCTCTTCTTGGATAGTTGCTAACGCTTCTGAGCGCTGCGCCTGCCATCCGTTAAAGTTAGTGCCTTGATATTCAATACATAGAGCGATTCTAGATGTACCTATGTTCATGCTTTCCGCCTGAACTAGGCATTATCCAATTCATCAAGTAGTTTTTTTGCTTCAGCGATCTGCTCTTCGTTACCCTCTGCAATTACCTCATCGAGAATTTCACGAGCTGCATCCAAGTTTTTCATCGCCTTATAAACGACGGCTAGATCCAGCTTTGTGGAGACTTCATCATGATCAGTAATCATTTCCAGTTCTTCTTCATCGCTATCATCATCTAGCAAAGAATCAGCTACCCCAAGTTTACCTAATACAGAGCCAGATTTGGATCGAACCGGGACATCATCATGGCTCTCAGCTACAAAGCCCTCGTTAGGGTCAGAGTTAAAATCGTCTTTATATTCGGCATTAAGGGAGTCTTCAGCTAATTCGGATCCTTGGACTATATCCTCTGGCGCTGCTTCTTTTTCAGGCTGATGCATGAGAAAGTCGGTGCCGAGATTCTCAATTTTATCTAAAGAAATAAAGTCCTTAGCATTCTGTTCGGATTGACGATTGCGAAAGACGAGAAAACCCACCATGAATACAAGTAGAATGCCTAAAATGAAACTCAAGCCCACAATACTACTAATAAAATTAGTAATCTTAGACGAATAGTCTAATCTGGCTTGAGACATTAACGGTAAGGCTTCCTGAGGATTTTGCGTATCATTCACTGTTAATACAGCAGATTCTAACTGATCGGCAAGCTGAGCCTGCAGCTCAGCCATACGCTGATCTTCAATGGCTATGATATTTTCAAGAAGCTCAATCTGCATCTCAAGATCTGCTAGACGGCTTCGCAATTCTTCATTTTCCATTCGTGCTGCATTGAGACTTTCTTCACTCAGCGATAATTCTGCCTCAAGCGCGCTAATGGTGTCATTTAGTGTGGAAATCTGCTGCATCTCAGCCGGGATTGTGTCGCTGCCATTGATTATGCTGAGTTCATCACCGCTTACAGCTGTTGTTCGTTGAGCATTGTTTATCGCTAAGGGCTGAGCTCCCCTAAATTGCTGGTTCTGGAGAGCAACCTCGATAATTGCCTGTTCTTGAGTGATAACAGCCATTTCCTGATTATCCGGAATACGAAGAACACGGCCAGCTCGGATACCGTTGATATTATTATTGATAAAGGCGTCGCTATCTGCGTTAACGCGCTGTATGGCTAGCATCATCTGTTGAACGGAAATAGCATTATTTGGACGGGTCGCCAGAGCAATTTCCCAGAGGGTATCACCTTGTTTAATTATGACTGTCTCAGCCAAATTACTGCTTTGAGGAGGCAATGGAGCAGTTACTGGAACGGGATTTAAGCTGAAGGTAGGCAAATCGAGCTGGATTGCGAATTCTCGAATTACTTGACCGGAAGGCCAGCGAACATTCAAAACAAAATTTAGATAGGGTTCAACAATAGCCACATCACTGCTGATGATAATAGCCCCTTCAGCAGCAGAGTAGACTTCTACATCAAAATCCAGATTATTCAGCGACGGTGATAGCTCAACTCCAACCCTTTCAAAGTCAGCTTGTGAACCCAGTACTACCAAAATCTGGGAATTATTTAGGCCATCCAGTTCAGACAACTGGATACTTGCCTGCAAGGGTTGGTTAAGTAAAGACTCCAACCGAATATCTCCTAGCGTAAAGGCACTTACTGAGAAGGAGATAGTTCCAGCCAATATAATAGAAAGTAAGCCTAAGAATTTTCGGAAGCTTATCTGCTTTGTAGGCAGCATAAAATGATCCCTAACTGGATCTTTGAGAAAGTTTTAAATTATGTCGTAAGTATTCATTATAAATAGCTTTTTATCAACTCTTCAGCTATCTGAATTGAGTTTAGAGCAGCACCTTTTCTTAAATTATCTGAAACGATCCATAAATTTAAGCCGTTCGGATGAGAAATATCTTTTCTGACCCGTCCAACCCAAACTTCATCGTGATCTGTTCCTTCACCAATTGCCGTGGGATAACCACCATCTTTGCGGGTATCCAGCACTCTCACCCCTGGCGCTTTTCCCAGCAGCTCATAAACATCTTCGAGAGAAATTTTGCTTTTGGTCTCAATGTGCACCGCTTCAGAATGAGAGTAAAACACCGGCACACGTACACAGGTCGGATTCACAACTATATCTTTGTCCGCAAAGATTTTTTGCGTTTCCCAGACCATTTTCATCTCCTCTTTGGTGTAACCATTCTCGAGAAAAACATCAATATGCGGCAGGACATTGAAGGCAATTTGCTTCGGATAGACATTAATCTCTGGTTCTTGGCCGTTTAGGAGCCTGGCAGTCTGTCCGGCTAGTTCATCAATGGCCTCCTTCCCAGTACCGGACACCGACTGATAAGTCGCGACATTGATTCTGGTAATACCAACCGCATCATAAATCGGTTTCAATGCAACCAGCATCTGAATGGTTGAGCAGTTTGGATTGGCAATAATGTTGTGTTTTTTATACTGGACAATCGCTTCGGGATTTACTTCCGGCACCACCAGAGGAATATCGTCTTCATAACGAAATTGTGAGGTGTTATCCACCACGATACAGCCGGCTTTACCTGCAATAGGTGCATATTTTGCTGATATGGAAGAACCAGCTGAAAAAAGACCTATCTGAGCTTTTAAAAAATCAAAATTTTCAATATTTTCAATAGTATATTGCTTTTTATTAAAGCTCATTGTTTCTCCAGCACTGCGTTCGCTGGCCAGCAAATACAGCTGGTCGACCGGAAACTGACGTTGTTCCAGAATACGTATCAGGGTCTGACCGACCGCCCCGGTCGCACCGACAATAGCTACATTATATTTTTTATCGCTCATGTTTAACTTTCTCCAATACATATAAGAGTGCCGGGTAAAAACCCGGCAATAAGGTCTTAATTTATTGTTCTATTTGCTAAAAAGCCAAGGTGCCCGTACTTGCCATTCCTGCTCAAAAATCTGAATATCAGCCGAATGCTGCATAGTAAGCCCGATATCATCCAGACCATTTAGCAAGACGTTCTTAGGCGCCGGTTCAATGTCAAAAATAATAGTCTCACCACCAGGGATATCGATTCTTTGCGATGCCAGGTCGACTTCCAGTTCAAAACCCTTATTTAAAAAGGTTTTTTGGAATAGATTTTCAACAATATCTTCATTTAAAACAATAGGTAATATTCCATTTTTAAAGCAATTATTAAAGAAAATATCCGCAAAGCTCGGTGCAATAATACAGCAGATCCCATAGTCTTCTAGAGCCCATGGCGCGTGTTCACGGCTTGAGCCGCAGCCAAAATTTTCACGTGCCAGCAAAATCTTGCCACCCTGATAGCGCTGCTGATTAAGGACGAAATCAGGGTTAAGCGGTCTGTTGCTGCAGTCCTGGTCTGGCAGCCCCTTATCAAGGTAACGTGCTTCATCGAAGAGATTCTTACCAAAGCCAGTTCGCTTGATGGATTTCAGAAACTGCTTCGGAATAATGTAGTCGGTATCTACATTGGCCCGGTCCAGTGGAATAACAATACCTGATTCTTTGATAAATTTATTCATGAATACAGCTCCCTATTTCAGCGGCAAGGTGCGAACATCGATAAAATGGCCTGTCACTGCTGCTGCTGCAGCCATGGCAGGACTGACCAGATGGGTGCGCCCACCAAAGCCCTGTCGGCCCTCAAAATTTCTGTTAGAGGTGGATGCACAGTGCTCACCTTCCCCTAACTGGTCAGCGTTCATCGCCAGGCACATGGAGCAACCAGGCTCGCGCCACTCCAGCCCTGCTTCCAGAAAAATTTTATCGAGCCCTTCCTGCTCTGCCTGAGCCTTCACCAACCCGGAACCAGGCACTACCAGGGCCTGTTTGATATTGGCTGCGACTTTACGGCCTTTAACCACTGCCGCTGCAGCACGCAGATCTTCAATACGTGAATTGGTACAGGAGCCAATAAACACACGATCAAGATTGATCGCTTGAATCGGCATATTTGGATCAAGCCCCATGTATTTTAAGGCCTGTTGGTAATTGGCACGCTTGCTTTCATTTTGCATAGCACTAGGGTCAGGTACGCTTGCATTCACAGAAACTACCATTTCCGGGGATGTTCCCCAACTGACCTGAGGCTCGATAGCTGAGGCATCCAGCTCAACTACTTTATCGAAAACCGCGTCTGCATCACTATGTAGATTCTGCCAGGCAGCTAGAGCCTGCTCCAGCAGGTCTTCAGTCGGTGTAAAAGGCCTTCCTTTGACATAATCAATCGTTTTTTCATCCACTGCCACGATCCCGGCACGGGCACCGGCTTCAATCGCCATATTGCAGACGGTCATACGACCCTCTATAGTGAGTGATTTAACGGCATCACCGGCAAATTCAATGGTATAGCCGGTGCCACCAGCGGTACCGATCTTGCCAACAATCGCCAGTACCAAGTCCTTGGCAGTTACCCCCTGGCCCAGTTCTCCGTCAACCCTGACCAGCATGTTTTTTGCCTTGCGTTGTTGAAGGCACTGAGTAGCTAGCACATGCTCGACCTCAGAGGTTCCGATCCCATGTGCCAAAGCCCCCAGGGCACCATGTGTAGAGGTATGAGAATCGCCACAAACGATGGTCATGCCTGGTAAAGTCCTACCCTGTTCCGGCCCGATAACATGGACAATACCATGCCTTGGGTCATCAATGGTAAATTCATCAATACCAAATTCGTGACAGTTTGCATCCAGGGATTTAACCTGGATCTTGGAGACTGGATCCACAATGCCTTCAACGCCCTGTGAACGCTCGGATAGAGTCGTCGGCACATTATGATCTGGCGTCGCCATATTCGCGCCGGTGCGCCAAGGTTTGCGTTGAGCTAGGCGCAACCCTTCAAAGGCCTGTGGAGAAGTTACTTCGTGAATGTACTGCAAATCGATGTACAACAGAGAGGTACCATCATCCAGATCCTTAACCAGGTGGGACTCCCACAGCTTGTCATAGAGGGTTTTTCCAGCCATAAAATGCTCTTCTATTCAGATTATCAATTAAATACTTGCCGGCAATATCGGTGTTTCGGAACTCACATCCATATTTTGTGCCCGGTGACGCAGCACATGATCCATCAGAGTTATTGCCATCATAGCTTCGGCAATGGGTGTTGCACGAATACCAACACAGGGATCATGCCGACCTGTGGTCGAAATTTCCGCTGCCTGCCCATAGATATCCACCGTTTCGCCCGTAATTCGAATACTAGAGGTTGGCTTGAGGGCTAGGTGCGCTACGATATTCTGTCCGCTTGAGATGCCCCCGACTATGCCGCCGGCGTTATTGCTTACAAAGCCTTGTGGGCGCATCAGATCCCGGTGCTCGGTGCCTTTTTGTTCGATCGAAGCAAAGCCAGCCCCAATTTCCACCCCTTTTACGGCATTGATGCTCATCAGGCTATGTGCAAGTTCTGCATCCAGACGGTCAAATACTGGCTCCCCCAGACCGACCGGAACTGAGCTGGCTTCTACCGAAATACGGGCACCTATGGAATTACCCTCTTTGGAAAGTTTGCTCATGAAGGCTTCCATCTCTGCCACTTTGCTAGCATCCGGACAAAAAAACGGGTTATTGCCAATCTCACTCCAGTCAAACTGCTCTATCCTGATAGGCCCAAGCTGAGACAGGTAACCCCTAATCAGCATGCCATACCGCTCCGCTAGATATTTTTTAGCGATGGCGCCTGCAGCGACCCGCATGGCGGTTTCGCGGGCCGATGACCTACCTCCACCTCGGTAATCCCGGATTCCATATTTCTGTTGGTAGGTGTAATCGGCATGGGCAGGCCGGAAAAGGTCTTTGATGTTGCTGTAATCTTTGCTTTTCTGGTCAGTATTCTCAATCAACAGGCCAATCGGGGTACCCGTGGTCAAGCCTTCAAACACACCGGACAATATCCTTACACGATCAGCTTCCTTGCGCTGGGTCGTAAAACGGGAGGTTCCCGGTTTCCGACGGTCGAGATCCGCCTGCAGGTCTGTTTCAGAAAGAGCTAGACCAGGTGGACAACCGTCAACAATGCAGCCCAATGCCGGACCATGGCTCTCGCCAAAGCTGCTCACCGTGAATAATTTTCCGATGCTGTTACCCGACATGACTCCTCCTGGAGCAGGCATCAATTAAAAAGCAGCAAATTATACCTAAAGCTACTTCGCTTTGTTACCCATGAAAAGCTCGCTTTTTCAAAAGCTGAATAGTTGCTAACTGGCATGATCAAACAGCATGCTTTAGTTCCCAGGTAAGTCTGCCAGCCTCCTAAGCTGTCTGGCATAAAACGCACAGACACCATAACCCCCATTTTCAAACTCAAGCCAAAGCAGAGATTCTCCTGGCAGCGCCGCTTCTAGCAATTCCCACGAATTACCAACCTCTAGAATCAGGCAACCATCCTCTGTAAGGAAATCAGCCGCCTGGCGAATTATCTGTAACGGAATGGCCAATCCATTATCATCACTGAGCAAACCCTGAGCAGGCTCCTGGTGATACTCGGCCGGCAGCATATGGTATTCGGCTTCACCAACATAAGGCGGGTTGCAAAGAATCAGATCAAAGCGCCCATGGAGCGACAAAAACAGATCAGACTGCAACGCCTCTACACGCCCGTCGAGTTCATGTTGCCTAATATTGATTTGAGCAACTTCCAGAGCAGCCAAGGACAGATCACTCAGCACAACGCTAGATTCGGGGTACTGCATTGCCGCTGCAATGCCAATACAGCCACTGCCCGTACATAAATCTAGTATTTTACATGGCCTTGTCTTAAGTAGATGACTGAAGTCAGATAAAATGAGTTCCGCCATTGGAGAACGAGGAACAAGCACCCGCTCATCGACATAAAACGGCAGACCCGCGAACCAGGCTTCATGCAGCAAATAAGCCAGTGGCTTGCGATTCCGTATGCGAAGCTCAAGTAATGTACTCAGCTCTTCGAGCATTGCTGGGGAGGGTGTTAAGTCGTTTTCAACGGCATCCTGACCATCACGTCGCAGCAGAGTCCGTACCAGCCAGTAAGCTTCATCCCAGGCATTATCCGTCCCATGCCCGTAATATACCTCGGCAGAATCTAGCTCCCTAGCCAGGCCTTCAATGAGCTGCTCTGTGGATTGTGCGTCCATAAAAAGCATGAGGAGCTTTACCTTAAAGATGCATTACAGTAGGCTCGGGAGTTTACTGGTAAACATGTAATAAAACTATGAAAAAACAGATAGCGGAAGCTTATCGACTAATCATCGAGAGTCTGGGTGAAGACCTGTCACGTCCCGGCTTGAAAGATACTCCGGAACGGGCAGCCAAGGCTATGGAATTTCTCACCAAAGGCTACGAACAGGACATTGATAAGATAATAAATGATGCCCTCTTCCCAACTGATTCCAGCGAGATGGTGATTGTTAAAAATATCGAATTGTACTCGCTTTGCGAGCATCATCTGCTACCCTTCATTGGCAAATGTCATGTAGCTTATATTCCAAATGGGAAAGTGATTGGTTTGTCAAAAGTTGCCCGGATTGTTGATGTTTTTGCCCGGCGTCTACAGATTCAGGAACACCTAACCCAGCAAATTGCCGCAACCTTACAGGAAAAAATAGACGCTCTGGGCGTCGGCGTAATTATCGAGTCCCAGCATATGTGCATGATGATGCGTGGCGTGGAAAAACAAAACTCGGTCATGACGACATCCTGCATGCTTGGCGCCTTTCGCGACAAGCAGAGCACGCGTACGGAATTTCTCTCACTGATTGACTGACAGTTTTTCGGCAGAAGCTGAGTCAGACGCCGGCAGCAGGCAGTATGCGCATGCTCCTAGACCTGAGGCAAGCACCTCAAACTCAATGCAGCATAACTCTCCGGCATCCATAATCTTCACCGGCTGATCAGTTGCCCCCTGTGTCAGCAGGGCGAACAATGCAGTCAAACATGGGTTGTGCCCCACCAGGAGAATTGTTTCTTGTTGCTCTAGTCCAGACAGAAAACTCATGACTTCCTGCGCACTTGTTTCAGGAACTAGGATGGCATCGGTTTGCAGTGGACACGCACAGGAAGCTGCTTCGAGAAATGCGACAGCACTTTCCTTTGCTCTGAGGTAGGGACTGCAAATACAGAGTGTCAAAGACTCCACGTGCTGAGCAAACTGTCGCGCCACTGCACGAATGTCAGACAATCCTTCATTGCTTAAATGGCGAAGTTCATCAGAGGCAGCACGCGCTTCGGACTGCCCATGACGTAACAGGAATATTTTCATGTTAGATCCATGCGTAAAGATGGCTTGTAGCAAGCGTGCTATATGATCTAGTCTATTTTTTTCTGCTGATCTTGATCAGTATCGCTATCATTTTGGTCATTGAAAATGATGTCGTCGAACACATCATCGCTGACGTTCTCCGCCCGAGGGCGATCTGCTTTGCTGGCGGATACCTCAGTTTCAACATCTTCGTTCGACTGACTCTCATTTTTGTTCTCATTATGACTGGCGCTGAAAAAGTCATCAAAATTGATGGGTTTTTCATCGCTCAGATACAGAACATATTTCAGCACTTTCAAAAGAAAATTGCTAAGCCCCTCACTGAAGGTCAGCAAGGCTCTGTTATTTTCTGCAGCAAAAATCCGATAAAGAGACTGCAATATGAAGACCAGCAGAACCAGAATGGCAATAAAGCGCCAGAGCAGTGCAAACACCACCACGTATAGGGCAACAAATGCCAGCCGTATCCATTGGGCAAGAAAATTCTTTTTAATCTGTTCGCTTTGATCACTCATTCATAGCTCCCATTACCTCAGCAGATTCATTTACTAGTGCTCGAGCTGCTTGGGACGCCCCACTTCAAACTCCACATCAAGTCCCTGTTCTTCGAGCAGCACTAGATTAATTATATGCTCTATATCCTGATTGTTGTAGATGATTTCATATAAGGCCTGAGCCAAAGGCATTTCAACCTGCATGGTTTTTGCCTTATCAATGACCTGCTTGAGTGTATTCACCCCTTCTGCCACCTGGCCAAGTTCAGCAATGATTGATTTGATATCGCCACCCTCACCCAAGGCCCTCCCCACCCTGAAATTACGGCTAAGAGGAGTTGAGCAGGTGACGATCAGATCGCCGACACCAGACAAACCCAGAAACGTCATTGGGTCGGCACCGAGCGCAACACCAAAGCGCGCCATCTCAGTCAGACTCCTGGTCACCAACATTGAATTTGTGTTATGCCCCATGCCCAAAGCGTCCGCAATACCTGCAAGAATGGCATAGATATTTTTCAGCGAACCGCCTAGCTCGACACCTAGCATGTCATCATTGGCATAAACCCGGAAAGTTGCCGAGCGTAATATTTCCTGCACAGATTTACGAACTGCTGCATCCGTGCTGGCAACAACAGCACCCGTAGGACTGTGCGTTGCTATTTCCTTTGCCAGATTGGGACCGCTGACCACAGCAACCTTGCAATCAGGGATTTCATCTCGAAAGATCTGGCTCATTAGTTTAAAGGTTCTATCCTCTATGCCCTTGGTTAGACTGACCAGAATGGTCTCCTGATGAAGGTAAGCTTTCATCTGTCGGACTACCTGCCGGAAACTTGCGCTGGGGACAGCAACAAAAATCATATCGGTCAGAGCCAAGGCTTCTTCCAGGTCCTGAGTTGCTTGAATTTTTTCGTGCAGGGTATAACCGGGAAGATAAGTTAAGTTTTCACGATCACGGTTGAGAATCTCTACCTGTTCAGCATCGCGCATCCAGAGGGTGGTCTGATGACCATTATGAGCGATGATGTTGGCAATAACAGTCCCGAAACTGCCTCCGCCGAGAATGGCTACACGTTTAACTGTCATAAATCCTGAAATTCCTGTTATCACACGACTTATCGAGCACCAGCAATAGCATAAGTTCTTCTTTCAAGATAACAGCTAAAAAGAGACAAAACCAGCTCGCAAAATTGCCCCTTCCAATTACATACTATAAAATTCGATTCCCTCAAATTGGAGCTACTTGTTAGTCTTATGCCGAATCAACTTTGGTCAACCATCAAGGCAGAAATCGATCAACAGATCATGCATGAGCCTGTACTAGTGAGCTTCTTCAGCAAACGAATCCACCAGCACAAAAGCCTGGAGTCTGCATTGATTGACTTGCTAGCTTGTAAACTAGCCTCCGATGATGTGCCGTTGAGCACGCTTCGGCAATTGTTCAATCAGGTGCTAAGTGCTGACCCTGACATCATACTAGCTGTGGTGGCAGACCTACTAGCCACTAAACAGCGTGATCCCGCTGTGCGAGGCTACGCTGATATTCTGCTGTATTTCAAAGGCTTTCAGGCCTTACAGGCCTATCGGGTAGCTCACTGGCTCTGGAACCAGGAGCGAGAAAATCTCGCTCTTTACCTGCAAAGCACGATATCTGAAGTCTTTGCCGTGGATATTCATCCTGCAGCCAAAATCGGTTCTGGCATTATGGTAGATCACGCAACTGGTATTGTTATCGGCGAAACTAGCATACTGGAAAACAACATCTCAATCATGCAGGGAGTCACGCTGGGAGGAACCGGCAAGGACAGCGGAAATCGGCATCCCAAAATCCGTTCAGGCGTACTTATAGGCTCCAATGCTATTATTATTGGCAACGTCACGATTGGTGAAGGCGCCAAAGTCGGCGCCGGCAGTGTCGTATTATCAAATGTAGAAGCACACACCACCGTAGCGGGTATTCCAGCCGTTATAGTCGGCAGGCCAAGTGGCGACCAGCCGGCGCTAGATATGAACCAGGATCTCGACAGCACTGATTAAGCTAGTGCAAACAAAGCCTCATACTAATTTATCATGCTGCTACACAGCGCCTGGAATAGGCCATTTGCTGATAGGAGCTATGAGACTTCTGGCTCACAAGGACTGGATTATCTGGACCCTGATTTACATGTCACGGGACCAAGCACCAAGATCTCACTAGAAAAAAATATTAATATATATTATAAGTATTAATCTCAAATAATTGAAATATATGATAATTATTTTTTTATATATCTCTGGTATACTGGCATCCAACTTCCTTGAAGAATAACCTGATAAAATCAGACAACTGGTCTATTTATTAAGTGTCTATTTGCCCTGAAAGGAGCAAAGCTTGTTTAATTTAATACAAAAAGAGCGCCAGCTGCACCCTGCTTCACTCATATAGTCTCAACCATGTCACACTACTTAACCGAGGAAAGCTTTGATAAGATTCTTAAAAGCTACTTTCGTAGCTTGTAGAACAGCGTTATACCGCAAAGTCATTTTGAGTAGATCCTATAAGCATTACCCTGTGATCAGATTTACACCCATGATACTGATCATAGTGCTTTCTCCCAGAACCCCTCAAACTTGGTGACTTGCTGAAAGCTATTGTAGATAACCCGCCTTACTATTGACTTTAACTATGGGCTGTGTGAGTTTTCACGATTGAACAATTAAAATCATTAAAAGCTAGCTCTATGGAGATATCTATGAAAATTAAATCAATCATTGCTACGACTGCACTTTGTTCTCTGTCAGTATTGCCCTTTGCTACACTGGCTGCAGAAGAAGACACTAGCATTGGATTCTTTATCACCAGTGTCGGATCTGGCGATGGGGCAAATCTCGGCGGCTTGGCTGGTGCTGATGCCCACTGCGCTGCACTAGCATCTGCTGCAGGCTCCAGAGGCAAAACCTGGCGAGCCTATTTGAGCACCAGTGGAGGTAACACAATTCATGCCCGTGACCGTATTGGTGAAGGCCCTTGGTACAACGCCGAAGGAGAACTGGTTGCCCGCAATCTGGACGACCTGCATTACAGCAACGTGCTGTTTACCAAACAGACAGCTCTGAACGAGATGGGCGGCATCGTTAATGGTCGCGGTGACAACCCTAACCAGCACGACCTTTTGACGGGCTCAAACCCTGATGGCACCTCATCCGGTCTAAATTGCAACAACTGGACCAGTAATTCTGAAGATGGCAGTGCCACAGTTGGCCATTTTGATCGCCAAGGTGGCGGTGCCATTCCTGAGTCATGGAATGCTGCACATGCCTCTCGCGGCTGCAGTCAGGACAACCTGATAGCCACGGGCGGAAACGGCTATTTCTACTGTTTTGCCCAATAATCAAGCAAGCTTAAAAAAAGGCGCCTTAGGGCGCCTTTTTTTATGGCTGAAATTACTTAAA